>JBDRPR010000330.1:0-3115 GCA_043826845.1 Bacteroidota bacterium | reverse complement strand
CAAATACAGAGTATCATTTGACATGCTCAGATTTTGCAATTCATTTATTGCCGATGTATCATTATTATTAACATTTCCTGCTTTATCGGCAAACATAGCATAAGGTACTGACAATAATTGTGATACTCCCATGGGTTGATATGTTGTTCCTCCATTTTCATCTAACTCAATCTTTATAAAGTATGAGTTACTTCCCCATGTGATTAAGCTAAAATCTCCTGAAACAACATTACCATTGCCGATTTCAAGATTTACAAGTCCAAAATCATTTGTTGTAACCGAATGTTCTTCCTGATATACTACAGGGCCAGATATTGAGCCTTCAAGAATTCCGATACGCATGCTCACCAACTGATTTGGAATTACAAGTCCGGAACCATCACGGATTACTGATTGGTATTTGAAACTTTGAGGGGATTGTGTGAATGAAACAATACTAATCATAACAAATAAAAATAGAAATATTAACTTTTTCATAAAAAAAATATTTAAATATTAGTTATTAAAATCATAGAACACATTCAAAAATATATTTTTAGTCCAGTTGTACCCAAATACTATTTAAAAAACAATATATATGATGATTCAGTGCATTGACATATAGATCACCCTCGGCGGGGGAGGTGGGTGGAGATGTTCTGGGAGCCAGATTAAGAACATCATTTATAGTAACTTTGTTTTCAATAAAATCACCATGAATCAGAGGAGCCAGAGTATCAGAATTATCAATATAAAGTTGATCAGAACCCAGTTCAAAGTATCCCGCTCTTGAACCAATGAAAATATTTGATTCACCATTAATGTTTTCATGTCCTGCTTCTATCCCAATAAACAGGTTGTTTGAACCAATGGTATTGCTGTAACCTGCATAATGGCCCAGTAATGTGTTCCCATATCCGTCAAGGAAACTGTAGCCGGTTTCTGCTCCGATAAATATGTTATCTTCTCCCGTAAGGTTGGAATATCCCGACATAAGGCCAAGAAATATATTGGAACCACCTGTTGAATTTGAAGTTCCTGCTTCAATCCCAATAAAAATATTATCTTCACCCAGATTGGAATATCCCGCAGTTTCGCCTATGAAAATATTTCCGTTTCCAATTGTATTAAGGTACCCTGCCTGGTTTCCCATAAATATGTTGCTACCACCATTAGTGTTGTTCCAGCCTGCTTCATTACCTATAAAAATATTTTCTTCCCCTTCTGTGTTATTGGCACCACACCAGTCACCAATAAACACATTGGAATTCCCAATGGTATTTTTTTCTCCGGCGGCATCTCCGATAATAACATTTGAACAACCCAGAGTATTTGCATAACCTGCATTATTGCCAATAAAAACATTATAGGCCGCTGTATCATTTGAATAACCTGCCCAATTTCCAATGAAAACATTACTGAAACCGGTCGTATTCGAATAACCGGTACCGTTACCCAGAAATACATTTTCAAATCCTGATGTATTTAGATAACCTGATTCATATCCGATGAATACATTATCTTCGCCAGTCAGGTTTTCGAATCCACTTTCGAATCCTATAAATGAGTTGTAGAGACCGGTAGTAGTATTTACACCTGCATTATGGCCTATAAAATAATTTTCAGGAGACATATCCAGATAGTTTGCTGACCCAGAAGCGAGATCTTCAATCTCAAAACCACTGGACCCGTTTGTCCAGACACGACTGCTATCATCAGTCACACGAAGAAATTCAGTAGTAAAAGCCTTCGACGGAGAGAAACCACCCACTGCAAATCCTCCTCTGTTTCCACTTGCTTTTGTACCGGAACCTTCCTCAATGTATATCCTGACACTATCGGGTGTAACCCATAAATAATCATTAGTAATTGTTTTTGAAGGATTAAAGCCACCAACAGCAAAACCTCCTCTGTTTCCACTTGCTTTTGCACTACTTGTATCATCTGCAACCCATATTCTAACCCCTTCCTGATAAACTGCCAGAACTGTATCTCCCTGTGCATTTACAACACTGAAAATTACATCATTTACTCCGGCCGTGGAATCACTTTTTACGATAAGTTTTCCATTAGGAGAAATTTCACCAATTCCTACATTTCCTTCATTATAATAAAGGTCATTAGCATATTTATGCCAAAATGTGGAATCAGTATTTCCTGCCTCTTTTGCATAAAGAGCATAGGGGACAGACAACAGCTGAGATAAACCCATCAGTTGAAAATTTGTTCCTCCATTTGTATCAAGTTCTATCTGAACGAAGGAAACATCTGCTCCCCAAACTATTGATGAGAAATCACCAATTATTGGAGTTCCATTGCCAATTTCGAGATTAACAAGACCAAAATTGTTACTTATCGCATTATGAGTTTCAATATAAACATCAGTAAATGAAGTGCTTTGCTGAATACTAATCCTGAAACTCATTGCTTGATCAGGAATAACCTGACCGGCAGAATTACGAACAACAGTTTGATATTTAAAACTTTCTGGAGCTTGTCCAGATATATATAAATGACAAGCGAATGCTAATATAAAAATATTAACACCAATAAAATTCAGTTTCATTGCTAGTTGGTTTTAACAATCTGATATGTATAATGCTTTTCTCCAGATAGTAATACTTTGAGATAATAATTAGCTGCCTGATAATTTGAAAAATCAATATCAGTAATCTGGTTTGAGACTTCTTTATCAAATAATTTAACACCTTTTACATCATACAATTCCAACAAGATTTTTTCTTTGTTAAAATTTTCAATTTTGACCATTAGGTGGTCAGTAGTTGGATTTGGATATACAATGCAATTAATATTTGTTGCATCTAATTTTTCAACCTGTACAACCGTCAAGTTGGTTTGATGGAAGCCTTGTGTCAGAATAGCTGCTGTATCCTGGAATGTTTCAATTACAGGTTCTCCAATCGTCCAACTTAAACTGGCATTTGAATTTTCATTATATCCACCTGATGTAGAGATTACTTCAGGAGTTAATGACTGAGCATAAAAACTCAAAGAAATAAATACAAAAAAAATTGATAATAAGTTTTTCATCTGTTAAAAATTATTTCAAAGCTCGGATGGGACCCACATGATGTAGTAATCTACATATTTTTCATCCTAACTTTTTGTTAAACAT
>JBDRPR010000329.1:0-18662 GCA_043826845.1 Bacteroidota bacterium | reverse complement strand
TATCACAGATTTTAAACCGCCAAGGCGGTTTTCTCTGTGAAAATTTAAATAAATCAGATTCATTTACTGCTTTAAACAGCATATACTGATGCATATATAATTTTAACATTTTAATGCTGCTGAGTAGTAACAAGAATTATATTATGAAAATTCGTGAAAATTCGTGTCTAAAAATAAAAAAATTATGCGTAACGTCAGTAATTAACATAAATAACCTTGACGAATATTAATGAAATGGACAAAAAATGTTATAAAACCATTTTACAAACCGTTACAATAATTATCTATAATTTTGTTGGATAACTTTTAAATTATTCAGCCATGGGAATGACAATAATTGAAAAAATTCTGACAAGTCACTCGAAGTATGATTCAGTAAAACCGGGTGAAAATATTGATATTTTAATTGATGCCCGCGTTGCGAGAGACTTCGGAGGAGCTAATGTAGTCAAAAACCTTGAAGACAATGGTCTTGAAGTTGACGATCCTGCCAGAACATTTTTTACATTTGACTGTAATCCAACAGGATCTGATCAAAAATATGCAGTAAATCAACATATATGCCGTCAATTTGCAAGAAAAAATAATATTAAAGTTTATGATATTGATGCAGGTATTGGAACGCACCTTGCGATTGATAAAGGAATTGCATGGCCGGGCAGCACTTTTGTTTCTACCGATTCCCATGCAAATATTATGGGAGCAATAGGTGCTTTCGGACAAGGAATGGGTGATGTAGATATAGCAGCAACTTTTGCAAACGGAGCAATCTGGTTTAAAGTTCCGGAGAGTGCAAAAATCACATTTACAGGAGATATCCCTGGCAATGTGTCAGCAAAAGATATTGTTCTTAATCTCCTCGCAAAATACGGAGCTAATAAACTTTTAGGTTATTCAGTTGAATTTTATGGTCATGCAATAGAAAAACTCAGTCTTGATGAAAGAGTGACTTTGGCATCAATGGGGACGGAAATGGGAGCAATTATTTTAATTATACCACCAAGTGATGATATAATTAGAAACAGTGAAAAAGTTACAGGTAAAAAAATAGAAAAAATTGTTGCAGATCAGGATGCTGTTTACGTATTAAACGATACAATTGACATCTCTAAATTTGTTCCGATGGCTTCCCGTCCCGGAAAACCACATGATAGCATTAATATTAATGAACTTAAAAAAATAAAAATTGACTCTGCTTTCATCGGGAGTTGTACAAATGGAAGAATGGAAGATATGCGTATTGCTGCAAAAATTCTTAATGGTAAAAAAGTTGCCCCAGGAGTTGTATTAAAAATTGTTCCTGCCACTGATGAAATATGGCAACAATGCATGAATGAAGGTTTGATTAGAATTTTTAAAGAAGCAGGTGCGTTGGTATCGAATGCAGGATGTGCAGGATGTGCGGCAGGACAGGTTGGGCAAAACGGTGCAGGAGAAATTACGGTAAGTACCGGAAACAGAAATTTTCCGGGGAAACAGGGAAAAGGTGATGTTTATCTGACCTCCCCAGAAACAGTAGCAGCCTCATCAGTTGCAGGATACATTACCACAAGTGATGATATTCCGGCAAAACCAGCTGTTTTTGAAAAAGGAACTAAAACTCAGGTTGCTGAAAAAGCCAAAAAAACAGGTCAGGTTAAAGATAAACCGGCAATTGTTGAAGGCAGAATATGGTATGTTAAAGAAGACAATATTGACACCGACATGATTTATCATAATCGCTATCTGGCAATAACAAATATTAACGAAATGGGGCAATATTCTTTTGACAACCTGAAAGGTTATGAAGATTTTGCTAAAAAAGCAAAAGCAGGAGACATTATTGTAACACAAAAGAATTTCGGGGCAGGAAGTTCAAGACAGCAAGCGGTTGATTGCTTTATTTCACTGGGGATACAATGTATCGTAGCTGAATCATTCGGTGCAATTTATGAAAGAAATGCCATTAATGCGGCTTTCCCTATTTTAACATATAATTCGATTTCAAATCTCGAGTTAACTGAAGGTGATAATGTTCGTGTAAACTATCAAACCGGTGAAATCACAAATCTTAAAAATAATAAAACAATAAAAGCCAATCCATTTTCTGATGTTCAAATGGATATATACTACAAAGGTGGATTGTTTTAGAAATAATGATGAAGAAATATGGATATTTGATTTAAATTAGCATATTTCTCCATCACATTGGCATTATTCCATATCAGAACGAAGCATGCAACGATATCACCAGATTTCTGCCGGCTGCTACAATACCAGAACTATATGGCCGATATCTCTGGTCTGTAATGTTTTCCAACCCAGCACTGATTGAGAGATTATCCATAATCTGATACATTGCTTTAAAGTTCAAAGTGTACCAACCCGGTGACCATGGATTGCCATCTGCATCGATCGCATATATTTCCGGCTTACCCTGTTCTTCCTGAGGCATATCATTAAACTTTTTTTCACCACTGTAAACCGTATAAAACTGCATTGACAGTCTGTTTGCTGAATATGTCAGCCTTGATATTCCATACCATGGCGGTGCGTGTCTTGATGGACTTGTAGAGCCATCATCCAGTTCTTCTTCTCCATGCTGATAATTAAAGTCGGAAGAAAGTCCAAATCCTGAAGGTAATTTTACATCCACTCCTGCCTGAACACCAACAACTTTGGCAATTGCAGCATTTTGTATTGATTGTACCTGACTCAATTCGCCGTCATACATAATACTGTCTTCTCCATTCAGAGTATAATCACGTCTTACCATTGCATTCTGCAATATTGTGTAATAACCCGTAAGATCAATTTTTACAAAATCTCCAAACACTTTCGCTAATCCCAGTTCTGCATTATATGCATACTCAGCATTCAATTCCGTATTTGGTACTACTACTGAACCAGGCTCTGAATCAAATACTTTTCCCACATCATCAACATTAGGAGAACGGAAACCTGTTGATAGATTTGCGTTGAATACCCAATCATGACTTGGTCGATAAACAAAACCAAGGCTGCCGGTTAATGCTCCGTTATTCATGTTTGCTGTTGTATATGGAAATGGATAGAATGTAGTATCAAAAGTCGCATCAAGGATATACTGATTATATCTCATCCCCGACTGTATCAGAATTTTTTCGGAAAACATAAACTGGTAGCTTATATATGCTGCATAAGAAGCCCATTCGGCTTGTGGATACCTCGAAGGTCCAGCTACCTCGATATTTGTTGAAATATCTTCATCTAACCCTTTTGAAATAACATCATTCTGCACAGCTTCCAGACCATAGAACAGCTTATGTTTTGTGCCTATTGACTTATTGAAATCAATATTTACTGAATAAGCAATCACTTTCTCAATTCTTGTATGACGTTCATCCTTATTGATATCCCTGTCGATGCGACTTTCTTCAAAAAACTGCTGAGCTAAGCGTATAGTCATTTGATTATACAGTTTATTTTCTCCATTATGTGTGACAATCAGGTTATTCATCAGCCATTTTTGCGGGCCATAATTCCATTCACCATAACGAGGAAGTCCATTTTTGTACCTTATGTGCCTGTCGTAACGTGAATATTCAGATGTTTCTGAAAAGTGAAAACCATATTGAATATCCCATTTTTCGTTTAGTTTGAATCTCAGTTTCTGCATCATATTTATCTGCGAATAACCTGACGGTCGCTGAATCAAAGGATCATTATTAATTACAATAACATCCACACTGTCTTGTCTTTGAACATAAAACGGACGCAAATATTCATCAGGGCCACTACTTCCCATGCGTAAATCACCAAAATCGTTACGACTGAAACTGGTAACAGAAGCACATTTTTTCCATCCTACATTGATATCAAAATGTACCGTTTTTTCATTATTAGCAGAAGAATAACGTGCTACAGCCTTTCCCGTTATCAGTATTGTATCAGATAATGATAATTGAGGTGTTAAGGTCTGAAAACTCATAACACCGCCAATAGCGTCACTGCCATATATTATAGAACCAGGACCAAAAAGTACTTCTGTTTTTTCGGTTGCAAAAGGATCAAGAGAAATAATATTTTGCAAATTTCCACTTCGAAAAATTGCAGTATTCATTCTAACTCCATCCACCGTATATAAAAGTCTGTTTGTTGCAAATCCTCTTATCATAGGACTTCCACCTCCCTGCTGGCTCTTCTGGATAAATACCTCTCCCGAAATACTTAACAAATCAGCTGCTGTCTGTGGATTTTCCATTGCCACCTCTTTAGCCGAAATACTTATAATTCTGGCAGGGACATCCTTTGATAACTGACTCCATCTTGTTGCTGATATAACAATTTCATCTATTGCAACCCCTGACGGTTTTAGCTGAATTAAAAAGCCTGTTGTTTCAAGTTCCTTATAGCTTTTTATTTCCGTTTTGTAGCCAAGCATACGGATTTCTATTTTTTCCGCATTTTTAAATGCAGAAATATCTGCCTGCCCCTTTGCATTTGTAAAGGTAAATGCTCTTGGAGTTTTACTCATAAGAGTTGCCAGTTCAATCGGAACTGAATTTTGCTGGTCTTTTATGGTTATTGTTTGTGAATAACCAATAATATGTATAACTGTGCACAGGCACAGAACTATAAATTTATTCATAATTTATTTTTAAAAAATTATATAACAAGCATACGACTGTATAAAAAATACAGATACGACAAAATAATGATATTGTTTTAAACAAACTTTGGAGGCGGTACCGGAGGAGTTAATGTTACTGAAACATAATTAATACTGCCTAATGGTGTAAAAGAATATTTCTGTGCAGTATTAAATATTTCTGAATTATAAATATCTGTGAAATATAACTTTTTTAGAAAATTACTGAATTCCTGTGATTTCTCCTTGTCTTTTGAATTTCTCCCCATAGCAAGATCAGTCAGATAAATCAATTCTTTATTCAGATCAGTTTCTTCATAATCCCACCAGCACCAATACCATACAGTATCATTTCTTTGTATTCTATCAACAATATCGTACATCTGGCCTTTGTACTCAAATTCTTTAGAATGTTCCCATTTTAACTTATCAGCAGCTTCTTCATTTGTAAAAATCAATAAAACAAGATCATTTTTATCAACCCCCTTTATAATTTGCTTTTTCACATGTTTCCTTATCACATATTTCTGATAGTTCAGATATGTATATATCCCGACAAAAGGACTGGCAAATAAAACAATTAATAATATAGGAAGAAATTTTCTCAACACGGTAAAATTATATATTTTTACATTTATAAAAGGTTTTTTAAAAAAAATTCACAATGAAAAACTTTATAAGCAATATTTTCAATATCATAGCAAATAAATGTCTGGTCATAATAATTGGTGTATTTTCACCTGCTTTGTTTTCATGCGTAATGAAATACGGTGCTCCTGAAGCTGATTATAAATTTAATGGATCAATAACAGACGCTTCTACAAATCAAACTATTGAAGGAATATCAATAATTATAAAAGAGGAAAACTATATCAGGGATAGTGTGATAAGTGATGCTAACGGAAGATTTTACAGCGAAGGCTGGATAAGTAATTACGAAAACACGCTTTGGAAATTTGATGTTAAAGATATTGATGACAGTTTAAACGGGGAATATGTTCCTGTAACCATTTCGTTTACATCGAGTCAAGTTGATCTTACAGATAAAGATAAGAAAGACAAATGGGATGAAGGTACTTTGTACAGAACCATTAACTTTGCACTTCAACCAATAGAAGATTAGATTATGCAAAATAAAATAGAAACAGCCTTCTCTCCAGCCCTTTTTCCACTATATGATACAAAAAACAGCGTTTTAGTTGTTGTTGATATACTGCGGGCAACTTCAGTTATTACTACTATGTTTATGAACGGTGTTAAAGAAGTTATACCTGTTGGAACTATAGAAGAAGCCAAAGAATATAAAGCCAGAGGATTTTATGTTGTAGCTGAACGCAATGGAATAAAACTTGATTTTGCCGATTACGGAAATTCTCCATATTACTTTACACCAGAAGCAGTTAATGATAAGACTTTTGTTTATAGCACAACCAATGGAACTCATGCTATTTCAATCGGAAAACAATCTAAAACTGTGATAATCGGATCATATTTGAATTTTAAAGCAGTGGTCGATTATCTCGTAAAGACAAAATCTGATGTTTTATTGCTTTGCGCAGGTTGGAAAGATAAATATTGCACAGAAGACAGTTTGTTTTGTGGTGCTATTGCTGATGCTCTTTTAAAAACAGATAAATTTTATACATATTGCGATTCAACTAACGCTGCAAGAGATATGTGGGATCTTGCAAAAGGCGATCTTATGGCTTATCTTGAAAAAGCGGCCCAACGTCACCGCCTGAAAAAAATCGGACTGGATGATGTTATTCCTTATTGTCATGAGTTTAACAAAACAGATGTGATACCCTGTTTTGTTAATGACCGTATTGTTTTGATGTGATTAATAAATGATTGCCTAATGTATTGAAATCTATCTGACAATTTCAAGCACCTGCATATCAGAAATATTGTCTTTATCAATAATGAATTTTATTGCTGTTCTGAATTTATGCAATCCATTTTTACCGTATGCACCAGGATTTATGTGTAATAAATTCAGTTTTTTATCGTTAATTACCTTTAAAATATGAGAATGTCCTGAAATAAAAATATCAGGTGGATTTCTATAAATTTCATTACGTATTTTAAAATCATAATTATTCGGGTACCCTCCTATGTGTGTTATCCAAACTGATTTTTCCTCACAGATAAAACGCTGATGTTCAGGCAGTATATTTCGTATTTTCTGGTCATCAATATTACCATATACAGCTTTTAAAATTGCTTTTTCCGATAATTTATCAAGAACATCCAGACTACCCAAATCTCCTGCATGCCATATCTGGTCAACCTGTCCGAAAAAATCAAATAGTTTGTCATCAACATAACCATGAGTATCCGATAAAAGCCCTATTTTTGTCATTAAAAAATAATATTCTGCGAAAATGCATATTTTTTACGAACCATCGATAACAAATGAAATTATTGTTTTAAATCCTGTTGAATCTCTGCATTGTTGCAAAGTATTGAGACTCGGATCAGGATCAAAAGCTTCGGTGATTGACGGAAAAGGAAATCTTTTTGATTGTACAATCATTGAAAATAATCCGAAAAAATGTATTCTGAAAATAGAAAAATCTCATTTAGAATTCACAAAAAGAAATTACTATTTACATATTGCCATTGCACCAACGAAAAGCATTGAAAGATTTGAATGGTTTCTTGAAAAAGCGACCGAAATAGGAATTGATGAAATAACTCCAATTTTATGTGACCGATCTGAAAGAAAAATCATTAAAGAAGAACGACTAAACAAAATCCTTGTTTCTGCAATGAAACAATCTTTAAATGCTTTGCTCCCAAAATTGAATCCCATGATTAATTTCAGTAATTTCATTTCGGATGATGACAAATCTAAAAATAAATATATCGCTCATTGTGAATCAGGGCAAAACAATCACATTAAATCATCTGTTGAACCAAAAACAAAAAATCTAATTCTTATCGGACCCGAAGGTGATTTCAGCCCTGCAGAAATTAAAAAAGCAAATGAAATGAATTATAAAAATCTGTATCTTGGTATTAACAGATACAGAACTGAAACGGCAGGAATTATTGCATGCCAAACAATGAATTTCATAAACTCATGATTAGATTAAGATTATAATGTGAAAATAAAGAATCGGCATTTATAAAATTTTTTATCTTTGTATGTTATTATATGAAATATCTAATTAATAAAATACTAATAATTACGTTGATTTATCCGGTCATCACAAATGCACAGGATATATCTATATCTCAATTGGTTAAGAAAAATAATGTTTTCTATTTAAAAAATTCATCAACTGCTTTTTCGGGTACAGCTTTCTCATATTACGATAATCAGGAAATAAAGGAAAGTATAGACTTTACTGATGGAAAAATCAATGGTATAATAAAAGGATATTATAAGGGGGGACAGTCCTCATACAAAAAACAGTATTATGCCAACAAACCTACTGGAATATGGGAAGGATGGTATGAAAACGGTAATCCTAAATATGAAATAGATTATCAAAGCGTTGAAGGCACAGAAAAGCATTTCTATTCCAATGGTGTTAAAAAAGTAGAAGGGTATTTGAAAAATGGAGAAAAAAATGGCACGTGGAAATGGTTGCATCAAAATGGGATGATCAAAGCGTCGGGTGAGTATATTGAAGGAATGAAAACAGGCACATGGGAAGGCTGGTATGAGAACGGGGAAAAGCAATTTTTAAATTATTACTCAAGTGATCTTGCCGTGGGTAAATGGACAGAATGGCATTCAAACGGACAGATAAAATATGAAGTAGTCTATAAAAAAGGTTACAGAATTGGTCAGGCAACTGGTTGGGATGCTGATGGAAATATTCAGTCTCTGGAAACATATCTTGATGGAGAACTAAAAGAAATCAAAGAATACGAGAAAGGAAAACTTATAAGAACCGGAACAACCAAAGAACCAAAAGAAGAAGGTTTTTATCGAAACGGAAGGATAATCAAATAATAAGATGAAGTATATATTTGTTTCAATATTGCTACTGATGGTTTCATTGATATTTTCACAGGAAACTTCAGTAAAAATTGGCCTTTTAAAATATAAAGGTGGAGGCGACTGGTATGCAAACCCCACAAGTTTACCCAATTTGATTAAATTTTGTAATAAAGAATTAAATACAAACATAAATATCGACTATCTAACTGTCGAAGCTGGAAGTCCTGATATATTAAACTGTCCCATGGTTCATATGACAGGACATGGGAATGTATTTTTTACAAATCAGGAAACTGAGAATTTGCGCAATTATTTAACATCAGGAGGATTTTTACATATAGATGATAACTATGGATTAGATGAATATGCACGTAGAGAAATGAAAAAAGTTTTTCCAGAGCTTGATTTTGTTGAAATTCCTTTTGATCACAAAATATATCATCAGAAATATCAGTTTCCAAGTGGATTACCTAAAATTCACGAGCATGACAATAAACCATCTCAGGGATTTGGATTGTTTTATGAAAATCGTCTGGTTTGTTTTTATTCTTATGAATGTGATCTTGGTGATGGATGGGAAGATCAATCTGTTCATAATGACTCTGAAGAAACTCGTTTGAAAGCACTTAAAATGGGAGCAAATATTATTAGTTATGTTTTTGAAAATTAATTTAACAGATTGTTTGCCCAGAAATTTCTTTTGAATTATTTTTAGTACCTGACAAAAAAATAAATAAACAATAAATTGAATTCTGATTTTATTTATTATTTAATTAACAATATGATACTTATAAAAAATAATTTTTAAATTAATAAAACCTAAATATGAAAAAACTATTACTATTAACGATTTCTTTGTGTCTGATTGCAATGGTGTATTCCCAGAATCAGCAATGGGATACGCAATTTGATGTTGCAAATGCACCTGATGGAAAAATTAATGCTGTTACAAAAATCGGGAATAACATTTATGTCGGGGGTGAATTCACGACTGCCGGAGGTGTTACTGTTAACAATGTTGCAATGTGGGATGGTACAAACTGGAATGCTCTTGGAACCGGAACCGATGGGAAAGTTAATGCAATATTTGCCTGGAACAATACTATTTATGTAGGTGGGGATTTTACAACAGCAGGTGGCTTTGCTGCTAGCAATTTCGCAAGTTGGGATGGTGGATGGACAACTTATGGATTCGGAACAAATGGTGAAGTTTTTTCAGTTGTAAAACAAGGAGATTACAATATATTTATCGGAGGCGATTTTTCTAATGTTGACGGTGTTTCTGCTTCAAACATTGCCAAATTTGATGGAACAGTATGGACAGCATTATCTGCCGGAACAAATGATATTGTTTACGCATTGGGTGTTTTAAACTCAAGTATTGTTGCAGGCGGAGCATTCACTCAATCAGGGAGTATCGCAACAAATTATTTGTCATACTGGAATGGAACAGATTGGAGCGATCCCTTCGGAGGAACAAATGATACGGTATTTTCAATTTTATCACTTGTTGACAGTATATATGTCGGAGGTGCTTTTACACAATCCGGTGCAATTCCTACAAATTATATTTCAAAATATAATGGATCATGGGAAGCATTGGGTATTGGAGTTAATAATAATGTTTACAGTATTGCAAATGATGAAAATAAAATTTATGCCACCGGTAAATTTAGTCAGGCTGGTGGAAATTCTGCCAATTTTATATCCGTTTGGGATAATGACCAGTGGAATCCTTTAGGTGATGGACTAAATAATACAGGAAAAGGATTAACAGGTCTTAATCATGGAATTTATGTCGGAGGTGAATTCACAACTGCAGGTATAAATCCGAGTTTATTCATAGCACATTGGGGTTCTGTTCCTGAAATATACAGTCAGCCTTCCGGAAAAAATACATGTCTGGGCGATTCAATAACCATGGAAGTTGATATCCTTGGTACTGATACAATTTATTATCAATGGCAATTTGAAGGCACAAATATTACCGGTGCAACCGATAGTATTTTGATAATTAATCCTGTAACTGCAATTGATGAAGGCAATTATAATTGCATTATTTCAAATCAGTTCGGTAGTATTTCAAGCGATACGGTTTATATTGACATAATCGAACCACCAGTATTTACTTCAGATCCGATAGGTGGAAATTTCTGCGTTTCAGAACCACTTAATTTTACAGTTACTGCTGATGGAGAAGATGTGATGCTACAATGGCAGTATAACGGAGCTGATATTCCCGGTGCAATAAACAGCTTTTATTTTATTCCCGGACTGAATATTTCAAATTCAGGAATATATCAATGTATTGCAGGAAATCTTTGTGGTATGGATACATCATTAGTTGCTACATTTATTGTCAACTCTAATCCAGTTGTAAGTTTCACAGGTCTCGATACGATATACTGCAACAGCGATATCAATGATACATTAACAGGAACCCCGGTAGGTGGAATTTTTTCTGGTGACGGAATTTCAGGCAATGTTTTTAACCCGCTTTCATTGACTGGCGTTCATACAATTAGTTATGCCTATGTTGATACTAATGGCTGTACAGGTGTTTATAGTGAGCAAGTTGATGTAAATGCCGGACCAACACTTTCAATTTATGGTCTTGAAAATGAATATTGTTTTAATGATTTACTAGATACTTTATCAGGTTTACCTTATGGAGGCATTATTACCGGTTTGGGAATCAGTGACAGTATTTTTAATCCACAGGCTGTACCTTATGGGAGTGTAAATATAAATTACTCAATGACTGATGTTTCAGGATGTCAACTGGCAATTAATGTTGAAACTTATATTAATGCACCGACTCCTTCGGTAATCTCAGGACTGGAACAAAATTATTGTCCGGGCACGCCTGCAGATACCTTTAATATTACACCTGCAGGTGGTATATTATCAGGAGCAGTTACCGATTTTATTTTCGACCCTTATATTGCAGGAACAGGAACTCATAATATCTACTACACTTTTACGGATTCTAATTCATGTATAAATGTCGATACATTTTCTGTTGAAGTAGCAGGCAATCTTACAGTGAATTTAGGAAATGACACCAGTATATGTATGGGCGAATACATCTCAGGATCATCCGGTTATGATTCATATTTTTGGTCAAATAATGATACAACTGTACAAATACCTGTTATTCAGTCAGGAAATTACAGCATTACAGTGACAGATACAAACGGATGCTCAGGCTCAGACGTAATTTATATTACGATTCTTTCCACACCGGTTGTAAATCTTGGGAATGACCTTTCAATGTCAACAAATCAGACGGTTATTATTGGCGCAGGTGGAAGTTATGACAGTTATTTATGGAGTACGGGTGCAACGACTGGATTTATTGTTGTTGAAGGCAACGTACTTGGAACCGGCTATCATTCTTTTTGGGTTACTGCTGTTGAAACTTCAGGATGTTCTGATAGTGATACAATTATTGTTCATGTCGGTTACGGCATTTTGGTCGAAGAAAATGAAGCTTCTGAACAGATACAAATGTTCCCTGTTCCCGCAGAAGATTTTGTTAATCTGATCATTCCAACTGAATTTCTGCCTGTTTCATATAAAATAACAGATATAAACGGTCAGATAATATTAAAAAATATATCTCAAATATCTGAATTTTCGATAAATACTTCTTATTTCTCTAAAGGTATATATATAATTTCATTAGGTAACGATCAGCTACAATTATACAAAAAACTGATTAAAAATTAATATGAATTAAAAATAATATAACCGCTTATATTATTCATAATTATCCAATTGACTGATGGAAAGACTTCTGATAACAGCTGCTACAATTACAGAAATTAAACCCTTTTTAAATTGTTTTAAAAACAAAAAAAAGGTTCGGGATGATTTGTATTCTGTGAGCAATCAAAAAGTCAATATTGATATTCTGATCAGTGGTATTGGGATTGTATCAACGATATATAATCTTACAAAGCATCTTCAAGGAAATAATTATAAATTAATTATTAATGCAGGAATTGCAGGTTCCTCTGATTCGGGCATCAAAACAGGACAAGTAGTAGAAGTAACTGAAGAAGAATTTGCTGATTTCGGAATTGTTTTAAATAATAGATTTATTTCAGCATCAGATCACAATTTCATTCCGGAAACATCAGTTTTTTCAGGAAATATTCTGGTTAATCCTGTAAAATCATGTTTAGACATTCCTAAAGTTAAAGGCTGTACTGTCAACACAATTGATTATGACAGAATGAATAAAAGTTTAATCTCTGATGCACAGATAGAAACAATGGAAGGTGCTGCATTCTTTTTTGTATGTCTTAATGAAAAAATACCATTTATTGAATTTCGTTCAATATCAAACAGAGCAGGTGACGGAAATAAAAGCAACTGGCAGATTGATGAGTCTGTTCGCACACTTTCTGAAACATTAACCGAATTTATCAGCAATTTATAATGAAACTAAAAATTGCATTTTCAACCTGCCCCAACGATACATTTATGTTTGATGCTTTAGTTCATCACAAAACAGATACTCATGGATTTGACTTTGATGTTGATATGGCAGATATTGAGAAGCTTAATATGATGGCTTTTCAACAAAGTCATGATGTGTTAAAAGTCAGTTTTCATGCATATGCCGGTCTTTCAGAAAATTATCAGATTTTAAACTCAGGAAGCGCAGTTGGTTATGAAAACGGACCATTGCTGATCAGCAAGCGTAAAGTTTATCCTGATGAAATCAATCATTTAAAAATCGCAATCCCCGGAAAGATGACCACTGCAAATTTGCTATTAAGCATCGCATATCCGGGTTCTGCAAATCGCATAGAATACCTGTTTTCTAATATTGAAGAAGCTGTTTTATCAGGTGAAACAGATGCCGGATTGATAATCCATGAGAACAGATTTACCTATAAAAACAAAGGTTTGCAAAAAATTGTTGACTTAGGTGAATACTGGCAAAAAGAAACCAATCTGCCTGTACCTCTTGGCGGTATTATTATCAAAAGAAGCCTGCCTGAAAATGTCAAAAAAGAATTTAATATGATCCTTAAAAGAAGCATTCAATATGCTATTGATTTGCCTTCCTCAGCATATCAATTTGTAAAAAAACATGCTCAGGAAACAGATGATGAAGTTATTTACAAACATATTCAGTTATACGTTAATGATTATTCACTTGATTTAGGTGAAGATGGAAAAAAAGCAATCCTTGGTTTATACAAAATGGCAGTTGAGAAAGAAATTATTGAAAGCCTTTCTGATAATATTTTTGTATAACTATTAAGATATCAAACCAGTTCTGTCTTTAATGGGTAATTTTGCTACCACAAGCTGATAGGAATTTACAATCCATTCTTTTAATTGAATATCGGTAACTGCGCTATTGATGAATACAGTAATCCAGTGCTTCTTATTCATATGAAAACCGGAAGAAACGAATTCGAATTTTTCTCTCAGCTCAACTGACAGTTCTGGGTCGCACTTCAGATTTACCGAATCAAAATTATCAATATCCGCAAGAGCGAACATTTTACCTTTGACTTTAAAAACTAAAGTCCTTTCATCAAATGGTAAATCTTCGCTTGTTTCTTTTAGTGAAAGACAAAACTCTCTTAACTCCTCAATATTCATAATTTAGTCCGTTAAAAATTTAATTTTTAATGCAATGGTCTTTCTACAAACAGGACAAAATCCTTCGAGAGCGCCAAGTGACATCATCATACAATCAGAATAAGACCTGTATATTCCTTTTGCAGAGTAACCTGCTCCTTCAAACACCCCAACTTTTCTCAGATATTTTTCAGACATCGGTGTCGGAACTGGAGTGTTTTTATCCAACATATTCTTCCATTTACTGTCAAAATCCACTAATGTGGTAATATTAGCTTCCCATGGTTCCAGTTTCAGATCATAATAATCTTCGACAGAAACTTCAGAAGTATAATATTCATCAGCCAAACCTGCAAGGCCATGCCCGAATTCATGTAAAAAAACTTCTTTCGAACTATAATTATCTGTTGAAGTAAGGCTGTAATAATTGTAAACTCCGCCTCCACCATATATGTCGGTATTTACAAGGATATATATCTGATCATAAGGAACATTGGCTGCCAGATCACGAACTGAACGGATATCGAAAGTTGTTAAATATCTGTCACTGCCAAAGGTATAAAAACTGGTATTTAAAACAGTATTTTTCCAGATACCATCACCGGGAATATCCGTTCCTGATTCATCCGAAGGAGCCATAACTGCCCATATATTAATTTTATCCTTAAATTCAGCAAAAGCCGGATCTGAAAACAAATATCCGGCAAAGCGATTTACATCTGATCTGAATTTTTTCATTTCAGACCGTGTATAACCGTCGGGCAAAAAAGCAATATCAAGATTTTTATCCGGTTCTCCATTATATCTAATCCTATCGGTATCTGCTTTAACCATATCTGTTTTAATAAAAATATCTTTTGGATTAATGTATAATTCGAAAATATTGTTGAAAACACCACTTTTGTTGCGTTTTGCTATCTCTAACCTGACAGATGCTATTGGAAAAGGGAAAGTGACCGTTTCATAAAAACTTCTTTTAATTTTTTCAGCTTCCAGGGTTGCCTGCCATTCCTGAAATAATGTGCAAAAGCCTCCGGAATAAATCAATTGTCCACTAATTGAGTCAAAAACAGAATATTTGAATTCACCAAAATTAAATGTATCAATCAAATTCACTTTTGAGCCACCCCAAAGTGGTTCTTTTTTTATCTGAATAAGAAAAACCTCTTCAGACTGATCGTTTCCTGACAGGTTAAAATCTACCCTTATAACACCCTGTTCAAAATATTTATTGAACAATTCCTGTGTGTATATATTGACAGATAACGTGATCAACAATGTAATTATCAGTACTTTCATAGCAATCCAGTTGTTTTATTCAGGTCAATTCGGGAGTAAATTTAATACATTTTATTGATGCTTTTTACAAAGTTTGGTCTAAATAAATGATATTTGTATTAATTGAAACGTAGTGTCCCTGCACTTCTGCCATACTAACAAGTTCTTCGTTACCATCTGCAACATTTACACGATATACCTCTATAGCATTAGAAAGATCAATCTTTGGTTTTGATGCATCAAAGAATATTATCTTCTTTTTGAATACAACTTGGTATTAAAGTTGAATACAGTATTTTAAGAATTTACTCGAGCACTATTTTCTCAACCGCCACTCCTCTTTCTGTTCTTACTTTTATTATATAAATGCCTTTTGGCTGGGTGCTTAAATCAATTATCGTGTTTTGACTTTTGTCTTTTGACTTTTGACTTAGTACAAGCTTGCCTTGAATATTTGTTACATCTATTTTTCGTATTCCTTCTGTTATAATATTTATCTTTCCAGTGGTTGGATTTGGAAAAATAAGAACATCTGCAATGCCTTTATCTTGTGTGTTATATATTGTCAAAGGATTTCCATAAAGAACAGTATCTGATATTGTAACAAATGTTGTGTTTGTAATAACCGGCACATTATAATCAAAATAAATATCTGCAGTGTTTTCTACTACTGTTCCATTTACTAAGGTATCAAAAGGTGCAATCTTAAACTTCACAAAACCATGACTCAACGCTTCGTTTGTTGTACTATCTGGCAGATTGATATTAAAGAATTGAAATAATAATACTGCTTGTCCATGACCTCTTACATCAAGTGTATAAGGATGAGAGCTAATTCCTGCCTGGAATGTAGCAATATCAAGATGTGCAGAAAGTGTGTCAACTACAACAACAGTAAATGCTGTATCAGAACCTGTATTCTGAAATCTTATTACATAATCTAAACTTGTACCTGGCATTAAGAAATTGTGAGCAGAAATTCCTTCTGGACTAACAGATTTATCATTAGGGTCGTAACTGTCAATTATTGGCATACAATCTATTTCTATTTCTACATCTGCATCATCTTGTGGAAATATATTTACTAAACCAGTGCTATTAAATATATCTCCACAATTTTCAATTGTTTCATTTGGATGACTATTGCCCGGATGCATTGGGTGCTGATCTGCTTCCAGTCTATATGTTGCTCCATCAGCCGGAATATCAATTACCAATTCTTCCTGTCCTAATAACTGAAAAGTTCCGGTATATACCAGCAAAGCATCTCTATATATTCTGTATTCGGAAGACGATTGCATATCTCCCGAACCAAGAGCTCCGGTATTTGTAATTGTAAAACGAATAATAGAATCTCCCAGACATTCGCCCTCTACCAATACCGATGAATGATCCCATTGGTTGTATGCAGCAGTATCAAGTTGGTTTGCACAATCATTTGCAGGTGTTATCCATGCTTCGGTACATTGGGTAAGTCCTGTAATACCATTAATACAGGCAACAGAATCTATAATATGAATTTCGCCACAATCGCCTTGTGCCAAAGTGCCAATATCAAATATATAATTGCCTAATGTATCTATTGTATAAGAATAATTAGCACTAACAAATATCACATAATCGGGTAACTGAACATTTACTTCAACTCCTGTAGCATCTGCAAAACCATCGTTGCAATAATGCACATAAGTATTATTAGTAAAACATCTTCGGCGTCTGTCGCTATTTACATCTATAGTTAAGTAAGGACAAGCAATTCCTTCATTAAAGAAATTAATCCCGGTGGTATCCATTCCTAAAGAATCGAAATGAACCGTATAATAATTTGGAATTGGACATAATGGATTTATTAACAATAAATTTGAAGCAGGAATAATTTGTTCTACTTGGTATGTCCCTGTATCAGTATAAATAGAATATTCACCTAAACTATTAGTAATACCATAAAAGTCATTTGGTCCTGTTTTTACAATAATTCCATTTAATCCATTTTCTGTTCCATCAATTATGCAATTATTATCTATTAAAATTTTTCCAGATATAGTGTCTGGATCAGCAATTCCATATAAACAATTACTGCCAAACGATGTTTGTGGGTCAATGTTTGTCCAGTTAGCATATGACCAAATAGGATCGTCAACTTCTATACAATATAAATTAGGATTATTGTATATATAAAAACTTGTCATATTTATATTATTTCCATTTCTTACATTTAAAAATATTAATTGATTATAAATACAAGATAAAAAAGTAAGACTAGTATTATAGCTTAAATCTAAAGAAGTTAATTGATTGGTTGCACAATATAAAAGCTGAAGCATAGTATTATTACTTAAATTTAAACTGCTAATCTGGTTACTTTCAATGTATAATTGTGTAAGAGTAGTATTATTACTTAAATCTATATTTGATAATTGATTCCCAGAGCATCTAAATTCGTTAAGAGCAGTATTATTACTTACATCTAATGTTATTAATTGATTACTGTTGCATCTAAAATTAGTAAGAGCAGTATTATTACTTAAAACAATGCTATTAAGCTGATTACCACTACAATCCATATAAGTAAGAGCAATATTATTCGCTACGTCTAATGTTGTTAATTGATTATAATGACATTGTATGCGAACAAGAGAAGTATTATTACTTACATCTAAAGTACTTAACTGATTAAATTCGCAATATAAATGAGTAAGAGCTGTGTTATTACTTATATTTATATTTGACAAATCACTATGTTCACAATTTAGAACTGTAAGTAAGGGCGAATTACTTACATTTATAGATGTAATACCAGTTAAATTATAGTCACAATATAATTGAGTAAGTGCTACATTATTGCTTAAATCTAATATATTAAAGTCATTACCAGTACATTTAAAAATAGTGAGTGCTACAAAATACTCAATTCCTGTTAAATCTGAAATAAAATTGCTGCTTACATCAATTGTACCAGTAAAAGAATTTGCTTCGCTTACTTGTATTTCTGTATCCATATTTGTATTAATTGCATAATTATTAACTAATGCAGCTTTAAAGTTAGCATCCGGTATATTTACTATTTGTGCATTAAGGCAATAAGTAAAAAGAATTGCTGTGGTAATAAGTAGAAGTTTTTTCATGGTTTTAGTTTTTTAGTTTAAAATTACCTTCTCAACCGCTACGCCTCTCTCCGTTTGTACCTTTATTATATAAATGCCTTTTGGCTGG
>JBDRPR010000328.1:0-21954 GCA_043826845.1 Bacteroidota bacterium | reverse complement strand
AAGATACAATATATATTCCATATAATCTAATTATATTACCGCTAAGTTAATAATCATAAAAACTTTAACGTTAAATACAAAATAGTATATACCAATGACTGTATACCAAAACTTACGAAGTGAGAAATGTTAAATAATTATTTGTTGGATATAAATTTCTAACTATTCATTCAAGAATTGGGCCTTGTCGGTCAGCGAATAATAATCTGTGAATTTGTGGCAATTTTATATTGAATAGTGAGGTCACAAAAGATTATTCAATTTTAATAAAATTAAATGAACCTGCACAATCACCGTTTTTATACCTTATGATATAAACACCGTTATCTAGATCTTCAATATCAATTGTACAATGGTCAGTGTTCAGGAAAATTCCGGTCATAAGTTTTTTTCCCGTTATTTCTGATATCTCCACATCAATAAGTTCATGAATTTTCCCGAATTCCAGAGTGATTACATTCTCTGAAGGATTTGGATATAACTTTGTTTCCGGATTGTTTTTATCAGCTAAAGTAGTGGCCTGAGAAATAATAATATGATCCGAAAAGGGAGAAACCACCGGCACATGAATATAAGGATTAGCCGAAGTAATTGTGCCCTGTTCTGCAATATCATAAAAATAATCATCTGAAATCCGATAAATGGTATAATCATAATCAAAGCCAGGTGTAAGATTGTCGGCCAAAAGATTATATCCTGCAGCCGGTGAACTGATATCTGAAATAATTATATGACAATCTGTCCCCATAGTTGCGATGATACTTGTTCCCAATGTGTCTCCGCCTGAAGACAACATGCAATTCCCGTTTTCATAGAGCTGTCTGAATGATTTCATTGCAAGACCAGAGTATCTTACATCTCCGTTTTCCTGAACCAGCCCGAACCAGTAATTTCTGAAACTGTATCTGAAAAATTTGCTGATATCACTTTCCTGCATGTAAGTCAATGCGTTGGTTAAAGAAGCTGCATTTAAACCATCGTCCATCCCGAAAACTTCATAAAACTGGTAATTGAACATGGCAGTGTTCCATTCGGTATTGATAAGTTCAACACCTCCAAGTCCGTATTCATTAAGCTTATTTCTTACATACTCGTTTGTGAGTTTAAAATAATATGGATTTGGCAAATAATAAAAATGGTATGAAAAAAAGTCCATTGGAAGATTGTATGTAGCAACTGAATCGAGGAATTCGTTGATAAAACTTTCGTTAAAAACATTGGAAATTGCCGGACCGCCGACTTTCAGAGCCGGATTATATGCTTTAATTGCTTTTGTAACAGTTCTGTAGAATGCAATATATTCCTGTGCCGTTCCTCTCCAGAATTCTTTCAGATCAGGCTCGTTCCAGATTTCAAAATAATCAATATTGTAATTAAAACCGTTGTTCCAGCCGTCATTATAATGTTTTATAATCTGCACTGCAGAAGTCGCCCATTTGTTGAAATTGACAGGAGGTACGCTATACAGGGTGTCCCAATGGTAACTTTGCCCGAGTCGGTAAAAAATTTTGCCGCCTGCATTATAAATATTTGCCGCCATAGAGTCGCTGATATGAAAATAATAATCTGCAGGATCAAGCGGGTCATAAGCAGTGTCTAAAACACCGACTATTGTGCTGTGATCAAAGGCAATCGCAAAATCATGAGTACGTACGTAATCAATACCCATTTCCTGAAAATGATCAATAAAGTTCAGGGAGTTTGCGGAATTTCCCGGGTCAATTCCGTTTGACTGGAAATAATTTTTTAACTGAATTCCTGCCGAGTTGTAATCAACCGAAAATTCATTATAGCTTGTGTCAGTCTGTTCAATCAAAGAAATATCGTCGAACCACAAAGTTCCTTTTCCATAGAGTGCAAAGAAAAATATGATATTATTGGTCGAATCGGGGACAATAAAGCGTGCTCTCAGAGGCTGCCAGTCATCAACATTACCATTAGGACAAAAGTAGGTGTCAAAAACCCGGGAAGTATCATGGGCGAAACGTACAAAGGGAAGCATATAATGCTCCATATTCTGTGCTTTTACCCAGTATTCAAAAAAATATTTTTTCCCAGCAGTAACCGGAACTATTTGTGCAAAAACAGAAGTGTCATTACTGCTACTGTGAGTCATTTTTAGTGAAGAAACACCTGAATGTTTCTCTGTATAATCAACCCAGAATGTCTGTGAGGTGGTATTGCTGTCGGTGTACCAGGCAAAAATACTTCCTTCAAAGCCGGGATTGTACATAAGGTTTTGGGAGAATGACTGTAAAGAAACTATTACAGAAAGCGTAAGAAACAGGAATTTTGTTTTCATAAAAATTAAGAGAATAAATTCAGACAGGAAAATTAGTAAAAAAATTCCAAGACCCAAGATCCAAAATTCAAGAACCAATGCCGATAAATCGGCACCAAGATTCAAGAACCAAATTCCAAGGTTAAACAAAAACTGATTGAAATACCGATGGCTATCGGTAGTTGATTGTTGATTAAATAGAACGCAAATGACGCTGATTATTATGATTATCGCAGATTTTTCCCTTTTATAATGAGTGAACCTTACCTATAGGGGTTTCCCTTTAGGGGCGTTACAGCCTTGAGGGTTGGCAGGGGTCAGCGGGGGCCAAACCAGAATCCAGAACCAAATAAGCAAAATCTGATTGACGATTGTTGATTTTTGATATCACTTCATCTATGGATAATGTAAGGTGCAGAGCACCAGCAACAAAAATCGTAAGCAAGCGATTGTCTTCAGTGGTCTGCTTGAGATTCTCATGGTCATTCCAGATGTTTAGACAATTTGCTGAAAAATAAAAATTTAATGATTTATTTTCATCAATCCTTGACAGTTAAAACTGATAATGTCAAATATTCGGTTAATATGACAGTAAATGTTTGATGTGAACACAAGCATTTCATGTACAGCAATATGGATGTTGATTGATCTGCGTTTATCATAAAAAATCAGCGTCATCAGCGTTCCATTTATCAGCAAAATTCACTTCAAACTTTAAGTACTTAAGGCACTTCCAACTTTAGGCTCTTCTCACTTCATCATTGGATATTTTGTGTTGGATATTGGTAATTAAAATTCCAGGAATCAAATCCCAAGAATCAATGCTGATAGATATAGGCACCAAGTAAACAAAATCTGAATGACGATTGTTGATTGCAGATTTTTGATTTTAGAATTTAATAGCACGCAGAAAACGCTGATTTATTAAGATTTTCGCGGATTGATCAGCGTTCCACTGATAAACAAGCTGAATAAAAACTTTAAGTACTTAAGGCACTTTTAACTTAAGGCACTTCGTACTTCTTACTACAGAATTGAAAATCAAAAAAAATATTATGTTGTTTTCCTGTACCTCCAGATAGCCAGAGAGAACATGATCATTCCATAAACAGCGAGTGAAATAAATTCATTAAAAACATCTGAAAAACTGCTTCCTTTTAGTAAAATCATCCGGTTTGCTTTTATAAAATATGCGAACGGGTTAATAATATTGACTTTTTGAGCCCATTCGGGCATGCTTCCAACCGGTGTGAAAATTCCCGCCATCATAATAAAAACAAGTAGAAAGAAAAAAATCATAAACATGACCTGTTGTTGTGTCTGAGATATTGCGGCCAGAAACAAACCAATACCCATTGCAAGTATCAGGTAAACTGAAGTGAACAGAAACAGGGTAAACAAGCTCCCGTTAACAGGCAGGTCAAAAAACACATAGCCTACCAACAATCCGATTGAAAGTTCAAACATGGCAATAATCCAGAAGGGAATCAGTTTGCCTAAAATAAATTGATATTTTTTAATGGGCGTTACGTTTATCTGCTCTATGGTACCGGTTTCTTTTTCTCTGATAATATTAAGAGCAGTAAGAAAAGCCCCTATTATTGTTACCAGAATGACGAGAATACCTGGAAGCATATAAATTTTGAATTTCAGTTCCGGGTTAAACCAATAGCGGTTAGATACCGAAATCCCCGTTTGAACCCTGGCTGGTGTTTTATAAAAATCAGATACCATTTCCTGATTGAACATAAGAATGATATTGTTGGAATATGCATTTATCAGTCCTGCAACAGTTGAGTTAATCGCATTGATTCTAAATTGAACATGTGCCTTGTTCTCTCTTATCAGATCCCTTTCAAAGCCTTCAGGAATATGCAATATAACATCGCATTTATTGTTTTTTATCAGATCTTCAGCATGTTCAATATTGATGTCAGCATAATTTATTTCGAAAAAAGGAGAATTGCTGAATTTGCTGATCAGTTTATGTGATGTTTCAGACAAATCATTATCAACCACAGACATTTTTATATTTCTCATTTCCATTGTAGCCGCATGCACAAGGATGACAAGCTGAAAAACAGGAAGTACAAAGATTAAAGGAATCATGGTCCGGTTCCTGAATATCTGTAAAAATTCTTTACGTAATATAAAAATTATCGTCCTCATTAAATTATTCCAGTCTGATTTTAAATTTCTTAATACTTAATAGAATAAAAAGTATGGTAACCCCGAGAAGGAACAAGGTTTCTTTCCAGATAAATAGAATCCCTGTGCCTTTAAGCATAATATTTTTAAGAATAATGATAAAATATTTCGGAGGCATAATATGACAGAGATACTGCAAGATGTCCGGCATATTCTCAATAGGGAAAATAAAACCTGAAAGCAACAGAGTGGGCAACAGCAAAGCGAACATTGAAATAAACATGGCTACCTGCTGACTTTTGGCCATGGTTGAAATCAGAATTCCCAGAGAAAGAGCCATTAAAATAAACAGAATACTTTCAAGTAACAGTAAAATAATACTTCCGTTTACAGGCACTCCGAAAACAAGGTTGCCGAGTAAAATGATTGTAACAGCATTGACAAATGACAAAATTATATAGGGGATGACCTTACCAAGAATAATTTGTCCTGGTTTTAAAGGAGAAACCAGCAGAACTTCCATTGTGCCCGTTTCTTTTTCACGGGTAATAGAAATTGATGTCATCATGGCGCTGATCAGCATAAGGATTAATGCCATTGTTCCCGGAATAAACATATATGCGCCTTCCATTGTTTCATTATAGAGCATTTTTACATCTGTAATGATTTGCATGGGGATTTGCGCATTTTCAGATCTTTCCTGCATATATTTCATCACAATGGCGTGAGTATAGTTGGTTACCATTGTGGCTGAATTCGGATCAGAACCGTCTGCAATAATATGCATATCAGCTCTTCCTTCTTTTTCAAGTTTTTCCCCGAAATCATTCTCAAAAACAATGACTTCTATTATTTCGCCTGATTTAAAGGCTTCTTCAATTTCTGATTCATTGTAAATATTCTGGTACAAAACGAAATATCCGCTGGAGAGAATTTTGTTTGTTATTTCATTTGTCGTATTATCTTTTGACTTGTCGAATATGGCAATTTTAGCGTCTTTTATGTCGGTAGTAATTACATAACCGAAAATCAGAATCTGGGCAATGGGCATACCGAATAATATCAGCATAGTCCGTTTATCGCGGAAAATGTGAAGAAATTCTTTTCGGACAAAACCAATGAATCGTTTCATTATATTAATTTATCATCTAGCAAGTTTTATAAAAACATCATTCATGTTTTCAGCATTATATTGTTTTTTGAGATTTTCCGGAGTATCAAGAGCATCAATACGGCCGTCAACCATAATTGAAACTCTGTGACAATATTCTGCTTCATCCATATAATGCGTAGTGACAAAAACTGTTATGCCTTTGTTTGATGCCTCATAGATCATATTCCAGAACTGGCGGCGCGTAATAGGGTCAACGCCACCTGTAGGCTCATCAAGAAAAACAATTTTCGGCTGGTGAAAAATGGCTATTGAAAATGCCAGTTTCTGTTTCCATCCGGTTGGAATTGATGCGATCAATGTATTTTCTAAAGATTTTAATTCCAGTTTTTGTAATAATTCTTCCGTATTCTCTTTAATGTATTTGTTTGACATTCCATATATTCCAGCATAAAAGCTTATGTTTTCCTTTACTGTCAGATCTTCATAAAGTGAAAATTTCTGACTCATGTATCCGATGTTTTTTTTAATCTGTTCAGTCTGTTTGTACACATCAAATCCTGCAACTGAAATTTCTCCAGAGGTGGGTTTCAGCAATCCGCAAAGAATTTTCATTGCAGTTGTTTTACCGGCTCCGTTTGCACCAAGAAATCCGAATATCTCTCCTTTATAAACATCAAAATTCAGTTTGTCATTAGCAACAAAACTTCCGAATTTCTTTACCATATTCCGGACACTGATTATTGAAGTTTGATTAATCATTTTTTTCCTCCCATAAGTTCAATAAAACAGTCTTCAACAGTAGGATCAATTATTTTTATTTCAATCTGGCTGTGGTTTTTTATTTTGAGATATTTCTCTATTTTTTCGGAATCAGGATTATTTGTTTCTTCGGTATAATGTGTGTACTGACCGGATAAATAGATATTTCCTTTTTCATTATATTCTTTAAGATCAGAAATAATGCTGAACATTTTGTCCGAACGTATAGCAAGAATTTTTTTCGGGAACTGTTTAATAATTTCTGAAGGAGTGTTTATTGACAAAATCTCTCCCTTCTGGATAAGGGCAATTCTGTTGCAAAGATTGGCTTCATCCATATATGATGTGGACACAAGAATTGTTATTCCGCTTTCTTTCAGTCGCTTCAGCATTTCCCAGAATTCTTTTCTTGATACAGCATCCACACCTGTTGTCGGTTCATCCAGAATCAGCAATTTTGGCTGATGAATCAATGCACAGGAAAGAGCAAGTTTTTGTTTCATACCCCCGCTGAGTTTTCCGGCATATCTTTTTTTAAATGGCTCAATCTGGCTGTAAATATCTTTTATCAGATGGTAGTTTTCTTTCACAGTTGTTCCAAAAACAGTAGCAAAGAAATTAAGGTTTTCTTCAACAGTAAGATCCTGATATAAAGAAAATTTCCCTGGCATATAACCTGTAATTTTTCTTATTTCTTTATAGTCAGTGATGGTGTCATAGCCAAAAACTGAGGCCTTTCCGCTATCGGGAAGAAGAAGAGTGGTAAGTATTCTAAAAAGTGTTGTTTTCCCTGCACCATCAGGTCCGATCAGCCCGAATATTTCGCCTTCATTAACATCAAATGAAACATTTTTCAGCGCTTCTGTTTTTTTATAAGATTTTGATATGTCTGTCA
The DNA here is from genome assembly GCA_043826845.1 of Bacteroidota bacterium. GTDB lineage: Bacteria > Bacteroidota > Bacteroidia > Bacteroidales > CAYTAU01 > JBDRPR01. Next base: position 14,757 of record JBDRPR010000328.1, on the reverse strand, counting down.
CCCTGATCATTTATTCAGACATTTTGAAGTTTATTTCACCGGGCATTCCGATTTTAAGAGTGCCATCATTTTTAACCAGAACAAGCATAGCATAAACCAGATTTACCCTTTCTTTTTTTGTCTGAATAATCTTAGGAGTAAACTCAGCCTGATCTGATACCCATGAAATTTTTCCCTTCAATTTTGAGAATGTTTCTTCTCCTGAGTCAATTAGTACTTCAACTTCCTGCCCGATTTTTACATCAGACAGTTGTGCCCCGCTGATATAAACCCTGAGTTTGAGTTCATCCATATTGGCAATTTTATAAAGAGCTTTTCCTGCCATGGCCATTTCATGGGGTTCTATATAAGTTTCAAGCACAGTTCCTGTAAGTGGATTTATTATAGTTGACCGGTCTAATTGATCTTGAATTTGTGCAATCTGCTGGGTATAAATTTCCATTTCGTTAAGTGTTGTGCTGTTCTGGATTTCAATTGCAGAGATCTGTTTATCTGTCAATTCGATTTGTGAATTCAGATCGTCAAGCTGTTTTTGGGTAGCTGCACCGTCTTTTAACAGGCGTTCAATCCTGTCTTTCTCGAAAAGCAGTTTTTTCTTCTGTTCTTTCTGAACGGCTATCTGAGCCAGCACGTTCTGAATTTTTGTGGATATGGTTTTTTTCTGAGCATAGGTCTGTTGTTTTTTCAGATATAATTGAACTGTATCTATCAGTCCGACAGTATCACCGGCTTTCAGTTTCTGGCCTTCATAGGTTGAAAAAGAAAGAATTTTCCCGTTGACTTCTGAAGAAATGATGGTTTCAACAGCTTCAAAGTTTCCGTAGGCATCTGATTTGTCATTGATATCAGAACATGAAATCAAAAACAATGCAGCCAGAGTAAAAGTTGTTAATGTTCTCATAATTATATTCCCTGTATTATTTTGTAATTTACCTGTGATTGAACTAACTCAATTTTATGTATTTCAAAATTTATTTTTGCAATAGATTCTTTGTTCAGATCTGATAAATAATCAGTAGCTCTCAGAACACCATTTTGCAGTTGAACTGAAGAATTTTTAGTGATTTTTTCACGTAATTTTATAATTTCAGAATCCGTTGCTAAAGCAGTTTCAAATTTTTCTTTATTGGCATTTTCTTTTAAAAGAGCAGATTGTATGTTTTTATCGAAGGCCTCCGACTGACTTTCAATGATCAGTTTATTGGTTTCAAGAATCTGTCTGTCATATTTTGTCCTGTTCCAGTCCCAGAAATTCCATGTAAATTTCGCACCTATAATATAATATGGCTCGAATTCATCTTTAAACATATTCAATCCGGGTTTCCCGTAGCCCAGTTGCCCGAATCCAAATAAAACAGGGTAGTGATTTTTCTGCAATAATTCAGATGAAATATCCAGTTTTTGTTTATTGAGTTCAAAAAGTTTGTATTCAGGTCTTGAATTTTCCGCATTTTCTGAAAATGATGAGGGGAGAGTGAATTCAGTAGAATCAGATATTTGTGTATCAAGTAATGTGTTTAGAATTGAATAAAAAGAGTTGAGATTAGATTCTATTTCAGCAATATTTTGTTCTAATTTAAGAAGTTCGGCTTTTAATTCATCCAAAGAGGATTCAGTAATTATTCCGTTTTTTATTCCCGATTCAAGAATTTTCAGTTGCGCATTAATTTCTCCGGATGAAATTTCAAGAATTGATCGGGTCTTTTTCATTTTAATGATTCCGAAGAAAATATCGGATATCTGTAACTTGTACTTATATAGTTCGATCTTATTATTCTGTTTGTTGATTTCTGAATTTATAGATTCAATTTCTTTAAGGCTGGAATATTTTCCACCGTCATAAATAACCTGATTAATGTCCAGGCTTACTTTATACTGGTCCTTGTCCGGTTCTTCCATATCAATATTGAATGCCGGGGGAAACTCAATATCCAGTTTTGTGACATCAGACTGATAAGTGGTCTGAGCATTTAAATTTATTGCAGGATACCAGGCTGAATTTATTTTTTTCCTAAGAATTTCCATCTGCTGATTATAATAGTCGTCAATGATCACAGTGGGAAAAACAGAATCCATTCTATTGAAACAATCAAAAACAGTCAGGCTTTTCTGAGAAAACAGGGCAGCAGGTAAAAACAGGAATAATAAAATGCGGTTCATCATTAATGTTTTTTAATTGAGTTAATAATAAAATCAGGTATTTCTTCCAGTCGTTGTTTCAGATATTGCTGGTATGCTTTCTGATCATTATTAAAGAGAATCCTTTGAATCATTGGTTTACCGGCAACCGGAAATATAATCAATGAAAGCATATTTACAATAATATCACGTGGATTGATATCTCTGATCAGACCTTCTGATTTTGCTTTTTCAACCTGCTTAATAAAGACTTCGGGATTCACCCCTGTTGATATGACTGTACCGGCTAACATATCAGGATTTCTCCTTAATTCATGCATTACAAAGAGAGGGATGAACTGGTTTTTCATTATTATCTGCCCATACTCGTGAACAAATAATCTGATTTTATCAAAAAGTGTTTCCTCTGAATTTATAATTTTTTCCACTTTGGGAATAAATTTGGAAAGGGCCATTTTAAAAACAGACATAAATAACTTGTCCTTGCTTCTGTAATAATAATGAAGAAGGGCTTTATTAATACCTGCCCTGTCGGCTATTTCCTGCATTCTGGCACCTGCCATTCCGTTTTGAATGAATTCTTCTTCAGCGGCTTGCAGTATTTTGTGCTCAGTATCTTTTTGTAATTCAACCATAGAGTTTAATTAAAAGGTTTAAGTATTTGATTAAACCAAATAGTTTAACCAGATGGTCAAAAGTACATGTTAAATAAACACGAAAAAAATGTTTTTCAGCATATAAATAATTTTTGAAACTGAAATCAAATATTATTGAATTTGTAAGAAAAAAAACACGTAAATTTGAAAATCAAAAAGTGGATAATTTTAAAATATAAAAAAATAAATACATGAAACCGGCAAAATTATATCTGATAACAGTAATTGCTCTTGCAATGCTTTGTTGCACCAAAGAACCGACTCCTTCTCTGTTGGAGGGCAAATGGATTATTAAATCTGCTTATCTTGCAGATAATGAATATAAAGATGGCAAATCATATCTTGAATTTCATGCTTGTGGAGATTCTGTATGCACCGGAATTGATTACGACGGAGAGGATCAGACAACAGGAGTTTATACATGGACAATGGATGAACAGAACAATATCCTTTCAATAACAGACACGTTATCTGCAGGTGGTGGTTATAATGCAGACTGGCTTATAGAGTCAATGACAGCAAAGAAAATGACAATTTCTGCAAATACCGGTATTTTTGGCACGATGAAAATGGAATTAAAAAGAGATTAATAAAAATGATAAAAAAAATTATACTTAGTGCATTTCTGATATCTGTTATTGGTCATGTATATTCGCAAACGGTAATTGAAAGAATTAAAGAGTTGAGTAGCGAGCTTGAATCAACCGATTTAAACAGAGATAGTCTTATATCGCTGCTTGAAAGTTATAAACTGCAAAACTTAAGAGATTATCTCAGGGTTACCGGACTTCCGCTAATTTCACCCGAGGAAGTATTAATAGAACATTCAGCCTATTTTCTGGTATATGATGAAAAACACGAACAGGCAAAATGGGTTGCCCATATTATTACTCCTGATATTGAAACAGGAATAGTTAGCAGAACAAATGATTTCAGGGAGGATACTATGATAAAGACCGGATCATCCGAAGAAGCGGATTATTTTTTAAAAGAAATGCTTCCAGACAGTACTTACAAATATGATGGTTTTGGCTATGACCGCGGGCACCTTGCTCCATCAGCCGATTTTCGCTGGTCGGAAAAAGCATTGTCGGAATCTTATTATTATTCAAATATGTCGCCACAAGTGGCAGAATTGAACAGGGAAGGCTGGTCAGAATTGGAAGATGTATTGAGAAAATATGTGATCGAAAACAAATGTTCGCTGATTGTTGTAACCGCTGGAGTTCTAAAAGAAAATTTGAAAAAAATTGAGCGTGGAGTTAATAAGGTAAGCATTCCTGAAGAGTTTTACAAAGTGGTTTATGATCCTCAGAATAACAAAGGTGTGGGTTTTATTATGCCTAACAGGCGAATTGAATATCCGGTTGTTTCTTTTACAAAAAGCATTGATGAAATTGAGCAGATAACAAATATTGATTTTTTTATTAATCTGGATGAAAAAACCGAGAATGAAATAGAAAAACAAAATGATCCTTTGTGGTGGTTGAGCGGGAAGCAAAAAAATGATATTCCCCCTTTGCGCGATGGTCTGCCAAAAGGTTGTTACAATACTATTCAGGCAAAAGAATTCGTCGATGTCAACGACAAAGTCACTATATGCGGAACAGTTGTAAGTATAAAAAAGACCAAAAACGGACATGTTTTACTTAATCTTGACAAAGCATTTCCCGATCATATTTTTACAGTTACAATTTGGAGCAGCAACAACAGCAATTTCAGTTATGATCCTGCTGTAGAATTTTCCGGAAAACAAATTTGTGTAAAAGGAACAATAAGTAGGAACAGAGGGATTCCTTCAATGGATATAAAAAGTGAAGAAGCAATTTCAATACTCAAATAAAGATTTCTCAAACTGCAGAAAGGACTGCGCTGCCTGTTGCATATATCTGTCAATTTCATCTCCTTTGCCCGGAATGACTGAAGGAAAACCTGCCGGAGTCAGATGTATTCATTTATCAGATGATTTACTGTGCAATATTTATAATGATCCTGAAAGACCACAAGTTTGCACAGATTTTATATTTGATCCGCTGATATGTGGAAATTCTGCTTATGAAGCCAAAGAAATAATTTCCAGTCTTGAAAAATGATTTTGAAGTAATATTTAGTTCAACGAGGTCAATCTGTTATGCCGATTGGACATCTGTAATAGTCCAATCCGATAGCTATCGGATTTCGCACACTCAATTGTACTAAACAGATGTTTCCATCGGCATTGTACCGGAATTAGATTTGACCAAATTATATTTCATTTTGGTATTAGATAATAATCAGGTTGCTTCGTTTCACAATGACATTTTTGGGCAGATATCACCTTTTGCAGAAAGTGTATAGCTTGGGTTTATGGAAAGAGAGCAATTCTCCCAACTTCAGGACTCCCAATCTGGTACTTGATATTCAGATAAAAGCATTAATTCTTCGCAAAATGAAAATGCAATATTTTTACGACTCTGTAGGAGTCGAATATTAATAACCCTGTGCAATTGAGCGAAGCGAATGCAGCACAGGGGTATGAGAAACCCCAGAATGATTTTGGCGGAAAATTTGCTTTTTTTTGCAAATTTTATGACAAAATCAATGTGTTTCATTTTGCGAGAGGTCAGGAGTCCTGAAGTTAATAAAACAATAACTTAAATCCTCCTCACTTTATCCTCCTCACTTTATCCTTTAAACTTTAAACTTTAACTCTCCCTTATTCCACAAGTCTGTAATCCAGCTGTTTTTTAACCAGATTTGCGCTGAGAATTTCGACTTTTACGGGATCTCCCAACTGGAATTTTTTCCCTGAACGTTTTCCGGTAATACAATAATTATCCTCGTCAAAAATATAAAAATCGCCCTGCATATCACGTATAGGAACCAATCCTTCGCATTTATTCTCAATAATTTCAACATAAAAACCCCATTCTGCCACACCGCTGATTATCCCGTCGAAAATCATTCCGATTTTATCAGACATGAATTCCACTTGTTTGTATTTAATTGAAGCACGTTCGGCATCAGCTGCCCTTTTTTCCATTTCTGATGAATGTTCGCAAAGCTGTTCATATTTTTTCTGGTCTTTTGAATTTTCTCCTTTTAAATATGCTGCAAGTAAACGGTGAACAAGCATGTCGGGATATCGTCTTATAGGAGAAGTAAAATGTGTGTAGTGAGAATATGCTAAGCCGTAATGTCCGATATTTTTTGTCGAATAAACAGCTTTCGCCATAGATCTCACAGCCAGGGTTTCAATAATATTCTGTTCTTTTTTCCCTCTTATCTCATGTAAAAGTGAATTCATCGATTTTGCAATTGCTTTTCCGGAAGCCTGACTCATATGATATCCGAATTTTCTGATAAAAGATGAAAACGAGGCGAATTTCTCAGGATCAGGTTTATCATGAATTCTGTAAACAAAAGTTTTGGGAGGTTTTCGGTCTTTTGGTTTTCCGATTAACTCGGCAACTTTTTTATTTGCCAGAAGCATAAATTCTTCTACAAGAAAATTGGCTTCCTTTGGTATTTTAAAATAGACATTTAATGGTTTTCCCTTTTCATCAATATTGAATTTCACTTCATCCCGTTCGAATGCAAAAGCCCCTTTTCTGAATCTCTCCTGTTTAAGTTTATTAGCCAGTTTATTAAGAACTTTTAGCTCATTCGAAAGAATTCCGGTTTCTGTCTCAATAATTACCTGAGCTTCTTCATAGGTAAATCTTTTATCAGAATTGATGATTGTTCTTCCGAACCATTCGTTTAGAATTTCTGACGTATCGTTCATTTCAAAAACAGCTGCAAAGCAAAGCTTGTCTTCATCGGGACGGAGAGAACATATATTATTTGATAATCTTTCAGGTAGCATTGGCACAACTCTGTCAACCAGATAAACCGAAGTTGCCCGTTCTTTTGCTTCTTTTTCAACCAAAGAAGATTCCTGCACATAGTGAGTAACGTCAGCAATATGAACACCAACTTCCCAGTTTCCATTTGGAAGCTTTTGTAATGAAATTGCATCGTCAAAATCCTTGGCATCAGCAGGATCAATTGTAAAGGTGGTAATTTTTCTGAAATCCTTTCGGGTCATTTCATCAAATTGGGTAATCTGTTCTTTTATTTTTTGTGCCTCATAATTTACTTCTTCTGGAAATCTTATGGGAAGATCAAATTCGGCTAGAATAGCATGCATTTCTGTGTTATTTTCTCCAGCATAACCCAGCACATCAATAACTTCTCCTGTGGGATTTTTGGCTTTGACTGGCCAGTCGGTTATTTTGGCAATTGCTTTTTGTCCATTTTTCGCTCCATTTAATGATCCCAGCGGAATAAAAATATCATATGGCATATTTCTGCTCGATGGTACCAGAAAAGCAAAATGTGGAGACATTTCAATAGTTCCCACGAAACTGTCTTTTGCTCTTTTAATAATTTCCACTACTTCTCCTTCAGGATGGAAACTTTTTTTACGGGCGTATAAGTAAACTTTTACCAGATCGCCGTTTAATGCATGACGAAGATTTGACTGAGAGACAAAAACATCTTCAGGCATCTCATCGGTTTTAATAAATGCATAACCTTTTGATGTGAGATCAACTGCACCCTGAATATAGCCCGATCGGGGTTTAAGCTTATATTTTCCTCTTTCTGGTTCGAGTAGATTTTCATAAACAGTAAGTTCTGCTAAAATCTCGATAATTAATTGACGTTTTCCGAAGTCCTTTACGTTCAGCATTGCTGCCAACTGTTTGTAATTGTATATCTTTGATTGATTCTCGAAAAATATTTCTAAAATTTTTCCCGTAAGGGATTTTTTATTGTAGTTCTGTTGTTTTTTCTGTTTTGCCATAATTGTTATAAAAAAGCGAAGATATGTTTTTATTTACTTTAAAATATTATCCTAAGGTTAAGATAAAGTTAATTTTCATTTTAGATTGTTGATTCAATATATTAAAAATCAATTTGATTCTTTTTTTAAACCCATATAAATAGAAGCATTTATTTCATTGAATGTAATTCTATTATCTGATTTTGTTCCTGAAAGATTTTTCAACTGTATTCTTATTTTGAACCGGCTATTTTCTTTTTCAAATACTAGATCATTTGAAGGAATATCATATTGCTGTCCATGCCCAACTTTTTTATCAAGTTGTTTAACTATTTCTGACAAGTCAAAAGTTAAAGGTTCAGTTTCATTGATATTAACAATATAATTCGTTGAAAGAGTATCAAAGTTTATCACAATTTTTATCGAATCAACTGAAAATGTTTTGCTATACATTGTTTCATCCGGTGAAGAATAGTTATAAAAATATTGGTTATAGTCAAACTGATAATCATATCCGGTTATATTTATTACTTCTTCATAATATGCTCTTCCTGAGAAATAAAAGTCATTTAAATATGAATCTTCTGTTTGCCACATGCTTAAATACTCCACTCCGATTAGTCCCAAAATAGTATCGGTAGGATTAATGTACACTGAATCAACAATAATAGAATCAAGAGCCACATTAAATATAGGCTGAAAAGTTTGATATCCATGCATTTGATTTAAGTACTCAACCATAGAGGTAATATCCTGCTGATCTTTAAATGATATTATGTTTTTATTAGGAACTACTTTATTGTTCACAAGAATGTTATATTCAGAAAGGGTTTTTTTAAGTCTGTTAAACTGACTGTTTTTACTTATAGAAAATGCACCCCAAGGCCCGAATGAAGAAAGCAGAGCAAGAATACCAAGGGAAACAGGAATTATTTTTATGTTTCCGAATTTGTTAAATATTTGATATATCGTAATGCCTGCTAGCCAAATGGTCAGGACAATCAGGTAATACCTGCTTTCAGTTATTCCATATTCTGAAATTCTTCTCCAGGTCGCCAGAATTAACAATCCGATTAATGGTATCAGAACAAAATAAAATAATTTGGTATATATTTTTATCCACTTATTGTTTTCGTTGTTTCTTATCGGATAAAGCAGTAATAATGAAAATATTCCCATTACAGAAAATGAAAGGATAAGGACAGAAACCCAACCAACAGGCCAGTCCCAGTTAATCAGAATTTTTCCGGCATATATGTAAAGAATAAGAATATACAACAAAACAAGAGGAAGAAGAATATATTGAGTAAATATTTTTAATCCGAGAGGGTATTTGTCTGTTGTTTCAAGTTCCTGAAAATTTTTAGGAATACCTGCAAGAAAAATCCATGTTAAAATTATTCCTGTAATAATTATCCATAACTGATAATATCGATCGGCATCTATTTTCAATCCAAATAGTTCGTCAGCCGCTAACATGGCAAGAACCAAACCCAGATATAATACCCCTGAATATAATACAGACAATAATATTCTTACGAATAATGTTTTGTTGAAATTCCAAAAACCGGTCAGTTCATTTTTTAAAAAAAACGGAGCAACTGCAATAAAACAATGAAGAGAAAAATTAATCAGCAAAAAACGAATTGTTGTAACTTCTTCAATTTTTTCAGGCATTGATAAATAGTAGCCTACCATCAACAAAATGCCTGCTGCTTTTATCAGAAATTGAACAGATTTTTTAAACTTTTTCCGCTCAATAAAAAGTTGAAGAAATATAAAAAGACTTAAACCTAATGCAAAGGTAAAAAGGAGCATATATGCCTTTTCCATTTCATTATTATCTTCAAATCTAAGTTCGGTAAGATAAATTGATACAAATACTCCGGCAACAGCAGATAGTATCGCTATTGGAAACCTCAGAAAAGTTTGTAGTGTATTAGTGATAATATTTTTCAATGAAAATAGTTTCATGTTTTTTTTGTTTTAAGTCAGATTATAAACGCGAAAAAGAAATTATATTATTCAAAATTCGGATTAATTTTTACTTTTTCATTTATTAATGGCTAAATTGTAATCGCAAGACCATAAGGGAGAAGTCTGAAGTTCGAGAAAAGGATTCTATCTTCGGTCTTCCAACTTCTGACTTATAACTTAATTGTCCTTTTGTTTCACACCAATTCCGTATTTATATTGGGGTATTCCTCCTATAGGAGTAGTGTAAAAAGGCAGAAGTTCACCATACTGGTTGGTAATAAAAATCACAACATTATTATTTTTAGCAGGGGCAAGGGCATTTTTTCTGAACTGAACATCTAGGGATGTTTTTCTTTCTTCATCATCAATCTTGTGAACTGAATTAGCCCAGTCAGAATCAGCACTTGTAGCACATTTTATTGAATTTTTTGTTACTGACAGTAATCTTATTTCACCATCAGAATCCCAGTCGAAATTTGAGATTGCAATTGAAACTACATTTTCATCGACGTATGGATAGATGTGCGAAACATTTTTTGCATCATCATGCAGGCGAAAAGTATATTCATAGGTGAAAGAATTTCCTCCTTCAACTGCTTTGTTTGAACCGGATTCTGTGCTTAAAAAATATTTGTACAGATTCCCATCATCGCCAGATACTCCCTCGGCAATGACTTTAAAAATATATCCTTCATATTTGCTTATATACTCTCCTTCAGAAGGATTAAAAGGTCCAAAAGTGTACCAGTTTTTGTCGTATTTACTTTCAACCCCGAAAATTTTTGATGACAGCAGATTACCACTCTTATATTCCCCTACTGGGGTAGTTTTGCGTGCATCCTGATTTGAATAGCAATCATTTCCTCCATAAACTGAAAAACGTGTTTTCGTATTATAATCTCCCTTTAGCTCATCAATATCTCCTCCACAATCAGGGTCGTAAATTCTGAAATAAATGGAAGAAGAATAATCTTTTGGTATTCTGAAAAAAAATATCTGGCATTGATCATCGTCTCCCCATGATTTATCTCCGTATTTTCCGAAAGTAACAAGATAGGGTATGTTTTCTTCGTCAGTCGGGACTGCTTGTGTAAAGGCATCAGTAATTATAAACAGCAATAAACTGCAAAAGAAGAAATAATGTTTGATATTCATAATTTGTAAAATTACAAAAAAGATTTTAACAGATAGAATTTCTATCAAATATAGTTCCATAATTATTAGCAGTATTTTAAGTATTTTTATGAAAAATTCAGCGTCTATCAATGTTCAAATGTTTAATAATATCCCTTGTGTTTGTTTTTGTCGCAGAAGATCAAAATTTCGATCTTCTTATACCGATTAGGGGAAAAGACAGAAATTCAGTAAAAGAAATAGTACTGACAGAAATCGGGCAGTTTGGTATTATGAGAAAAGCACGCCCAAATGTTCCTGCACATTTTCATACTGGAATTGATATAAAAAGACCTGTTGAAAATTATGAAAATGAACCTGTTTTTCCGATTACAAAAGGGATGGTAATAAGCATTAGGAATGATGGTCCATATGCTCAGATTATTATTGTACATAAAAAGGATAATAATTATTTTTGGACTGTATATGAACACATTGCCGGAATTATTGTCTCATTGGGCGAGAATGTTTATCCTGAAAAACCAATAGCAAGGTTTATGAATAAAACCGAACTGAATAAATACGGCTGGAAATTCAACCATATTCATTTCGAAACCTTAAAAATTGCCCCGAAAAAGCTCAAACAAGATGATAAACATCCGCAGAGAAAATTTGTACCATATACTCTGGTTTGTTACACACAAGAGGATCTTGAAAAATATTATTATAATCCTCTGGAGTTTCTGGACAGATAATAAATCAGCTGATTTTTATGTAAACAACAAATTTTACAATGCAGATTTAGCAGGAAATATTGAAGTGCATAATGAAAACAAATCATTGTTTAATTATTTTACATGATTTGTTAAATTGATCATTGTTTATGTTTAATATATATATTCCCTTATCAAGAGATTGAACATTTATTTTCAGAATATTGTCATTTCCCTGTTGATTTATTATCATATCAATATGCTGTCTGCCGTCAATACCAAAAACTGATATACTGCAATTATTCAGAATTTCAGCTGGTTTAATATTAATAAAATCTGATGTAACGGTAGGATAAATGATAATATCAGAGAAATTCTCAATTGTATATAATCCTGTAAGTTGGCTAATATATAACCCCTGATAACAGCTCATAGCATCAGTCAGATTATCTGAGGCATAAACACTTAATTTCCCTGAACTAAATAGCATTTGAGCACCTGAAGGCATAATAAAGTCAAATGCAAACTGCCCATTATTAACGCTGCCGGTGCCTGAACATAAAGTATTCTCCTGGCTATTAAAAACATATATCGGATTTCCGTTGTTTCCAAGAGTGGAATCATTTATTGCGGCGTCAAAGAGTCTGTAATGTGCAGTACCATTAAAACTATTTAATATACTTCCCTGATTGTTCTCGATATGACCAATGACACTAACAGTCATTCCTGCAAAAATAGTGTCATTGAATAAATTGGCGTTTATTCCGTTTATCTGATCAAATGCAATTTTGTTTTCAGGTATAGCCAATGTCATTGCGGGATCGCCAAATAAAATATAAGTTCTTTTGTTAAACCCTGAACCACTGTTATTTTTTGCAACTCTTATTATGTCTCCAAGTCTGGGATATTTCCCGGCTGAATCCAGTTCAAAAAGATTCTGTTCATATATTGAATGATTCATAACAAAATTAGGAGAGGAGTAATTTAATCTTGAGGCAGAAAACGAAGCGATACTTCCTTTATTTTCACCCAAAAATAAAGATTTTCCTAATGAAAGAATTTGAGGATCGTCATATTTGTTTGTCTCACAAGTTGCAGCAATGAAAAAAGGTAATTTGAAAAGATTTACCAATGAGTCAACAGAGTTAACATTAAAAATATTTTCATTGGCAAGAGAAGTGTCATTTCCATGACCTGTATAATTTACAATTAATTTCCCATTGTTTATTTTTGATATGATCGAATCTATAGCATCAGGACATGAATATTGTGAGGGAGGACTGTAAATAATCGGATAATTATCAAGATATATTTTATTCTGGTTAAAACATTGATAATTTGAATCAATAAGACTAGAATGACATTCAGCCTGAACCATATGCTGATTTACATCACCATCATCCCCAATAAAAAGCAGATCAGTTCTCCATGGACCAAAATGAAAGCTATTTGTCGTATAATCAATTATTTTATTCACTACATCCTGTGCGTTTTTTTTAAGGCTGACAGGAAATCTGCCTATGCCCAAATCCAGATAACCATCAGAACCACCTTCAGAATTGTCCATAAGACCAAAAAAATCATCTGAACATATTGATGTCGTATAACTCAGGGACTGATCGGTCTGCCATGAAGGGACATAATTAGTGTTACTCAGAATTCTATCTTTATAATCATATGATGCATCACCAAATAAAAGAACATACTTAAGCTCATTATTTGTTCCTGACGATTTATTATATATATGTCTGATAAAGTCACGTATTGCTGTAATATCCTGTCGTCCTGAAGAAAACTCATTATATACATCAAATATATCGACGGTATGTGTTATCAGGTTGTCATATGTCTCATGATGATTTTCCAATATTTGCGCTTCAGCAAACATGTCAGGATGTGTAATAATTATCATATCTGCAGTTGATAATCCATGAAGATTCTGATTTGAAATCTGAAAAACAGTATCAATACTTAAAAAGCAGGTGTTGTTGAAAGCACTATACTCTTTTAATGAATCAGTTTCTGTTATAAACCAACCATCTGCACCTGAAATATTAAATTGCTGATTTTTAATGTTAAGTATATCTGTCACATCCCATATTTGTTCATTAACAGTAATATTTCCAATATTATATCTTGTCGTGTTTCCTGATCCGGTATTTTTAATATCTCTGAATGACATTTGTGGTGGAATGAAAACCAAGTTTCTTCTGGTATTTAAACATAAATAATCAAGCCATCCGGTTGAATTAATATTAGGATGGTTGTATCGAATATAAATATTAATACTGTCCTGACAAGAGGGAACATTGCCATATTCAGTACTGGCTGAAGCATAATTTCCGGTTGTAGAAAAGAGATTGACCGCTTGATGGCTTATATTTAGTGCATTAAGACTGTCGAAATTTATTTCAAATTCCGTAGGAACTCCTGACCTTGCAACAACTCTTAATTTAATTTTTATATCACTGCCGGGAGTTATTTCCGGAGAATAAAATGAATATAATTTAGGAATTGTGTCATTGAAAATATCTCCAAGCCAATGTTTCCCTGAATTTATGAGATTATACAGATCTTCTTCATAATTAAAGTAGCTATCAAATTCATCAGTTATTATGTTGTTCCCGGATGACAAACTGGCAACATTCTGAATCCTTTTGCCCTGTCCGGAAGAGATTGTTAAGAAGTAATATGAATAATCATCGTAAAGATTTTTTTCATGTACAAACATACTGTCTGTGTTATTCCATTCCCATTTGGTAGAACTTTGTCCGAAAAATAATATATAATCAAATGGATCAAAAATGCTGTCGCTTTCACCTTCTATCCATATTGCCATTTCATTTAAATCAACAGGTCGAGGGTCACTGTTCATTTCAGACAACATCCCATTAGGGTTTCCATAAATTTTAATCATACAGGGATTTAGAGAGCCAACATTAATTCCCAGGTTTTGTAATTCACTGTAAGACATCTTATAAACACCTGTTCCCCGTATTTTAATCTTATACCATTCCCCAGAAGATAAAATTGAATTATTTAACTGAGAATGCATAATTGTATTAAACAAACATATTAATAATATGTTGGCAAATAGTAATTTCATTATACGTGGAATTTTGGATTTGCTTAAAAAACGATATTGTGATTTTATTATTGTTTACAAATATTTTTTTCTGATTTTTTATTATCTTGTGATATGGGATATGATGGATTGTAATTATTTATTCTGTGTATTTTATCTATAAAATTATATAGTAATATGTTTTGGTTTGTACAGGTAATATTTTAAATCACTATTGACCGACTAATTTTATTAGATTCTTCGCTTCGCTCTGAATGACACGGCATT
>JBDRPR010000327.1:0-3547 GCA_043826845.1 Bacteroidota bacterium | reverse complement strand
TGAAATGAGGAATCTTAAAAAATGTAAATATGTTATTTTGCGTAACATCAGTTATAATTGACATTAAAAACTTAATTTAAATATTATGAGAAATTTTTTATTCTTCACTGTCGGACTGATTATTTTCAGTTTTTCTTTTTTTTCCTGTAAAACATCTTCACTTTCGGTTCAGGTGTTAAAACCTGCTGAAATCACGGTTCCTTTTGACATTAAAACTATTGCTGTTGTAAACAGGAGCCTTCCTGGAGAGGGAAGTCATGTTAATAATATTATTGAAGGCATTGTTACAGGAGAAGGCTTATTTGTTGACAGAGAAGCTTCAGGGAATACAGTTGCAGGTGTGGCTGATGCTTTGGTTAGTTCTCCCAGATTTAAAGTTACTGTTCCGACCGGAATTGATCTCAGAGGAACAGGTACTGCAAAGTGGCCGGAACCGCTTGAATGGAGTGTTGTAAAGGAAATATGTCAGAAATATTCGGCTGATGCACTGATAACCCTTGAAACTTTTGATTCAAATGTTGGCAGGTCTTTTAGTGTTGTTGAAAAAACAAAAACAGTTGAAGGTGCAACTGTAAAATATCTTGAACATCTTGCAAAACTGGATATCAGTATTGAAGCAGGATGGAGAATTTATTATCCGACAAGTAATAAAATTCTTGATCAGAATGTTTTTGTAGATCATAAATTTTTTGATTCTGCAGGTTTATCAAAAGAAGAGGCTGAAAAGAAACTGCCTGTTTCCCGTTATGCAATAAAAGATGCAGGACATTTTGCAGGTGAAATGTATGCATATCGTATATCACCAATGTGGGTTTGGGTATCAAGAAGTTATTACAAAAAAGGGAACGATGATCTCAAATTTGCGAAATTTGATGTAAAAGCAAGTCAATGGGATAAAGCAAAAGAAAAATGGCTAAAATATATAAATGATCCTGATTATAAAATTGCAGGGTATGCTTGTTATAACATGGCACTTGCATCCGAAATAGAAGGAGACCTTCCAAAAGCACTTGAATGGGCAAAAAAATCATATACTGACTATCGTTTGAAACCTGCTCTGGGATATATGCGAACTATTGAACAGAGAATGCGTGATCAGGAAAAATTAAAAGAGCAAATGGAAAAATAACGATGGAGAAAGAAATATATTTATTAATTCTCGGAATAATCATCTTTGGATTTCTTTTCGAACAATTTTTACAATATCTGAATAAGACCCGATGGAGCAGTCAGATACCTGATGAGTTAAAAAATATTTATGATCCCGAAAAATATCAAAAGCAACAGTTGTACGAAAAAGCCAACTATAATTTCGATATAATTTCAGGGAGTTTTAGCTTTCTTATAATGCTGTTAATGTTGATTTTTTATGGTTTTGCTTGGGTCGATTCTATTTCACGCAGCATTGTTGATCATCCAGTGTGGACAGCTCTAATATTTTTTGGAATACTGATGTTTGCTTCACAATTGATTATGATACCTTTTTCTTTATATGGAACTTTTGTGATTGAAGAGAAATTCGGATTTAATAAAACAACAGTTAAAACCTGGATTTTTGACTTGTTTAAGGGATGGATACTGGGAGCAGTTATCGGAGGCGGACTAATGGCTTTAATAATCTGGATTTATTATCAGACACAAGAAATGTTCTGGATATATGCCTGGCTTGCAATTTCAGGTTTTATGATTTTTATGGCTATGTTTTATTCTTCTCTGATTGTCCCTTTGTTTAACAAACAAACACCTCTTGAAGACGGAGAATTACGCACTGCGATTGAAGAATTCAGTAAGAAAGCAGGTTTTAAATTGAATAATATTTATAAAATAGACGGGTCAAAACGATCGACAAAGGCAAATGCATATTTCTCAGGGTTTGGTCCGAAGAAACGAATTGTCTTGTATGATACGCTTATTCAAGATATGGAAGTCAACGAACTTGTTGCGGTATTAGCCCATGAGATTGGTCATTATAAGAAAAAACACACTATATCTTCGATACTTCTCTCAGTTTTACAAACCGGAATAACTTTATACATTCTTTCTCTATTTATCGGGAATCCTGTTTTTTCAAAAGCTTTAGGTGTTGATAACCATAGCTTTCATATTGGCATTTTATCTTTTGGTATATTGTATTCTCCGATTTCAATGGTATTAGGTTTGGGATTAAACATATTGTCACGTAAAAATGAATTTGCTGCGGATAGGTATGCAGCAGAAAATTATAATTCCCGGTCACTATCTGACTCATTGAAGAAATTATCTGTTAAAAATCTCAGCAATCTGACTCCTCATCCATTATATGTTTTCTTTAATTATTCCCACCCTCCACTTCTTGAGAGATTAAGAGCCCTTTCTAAATATTGATGGATATTTTTAAATAAAAAATGTTAACAATTAATCAGCAAATGCAACTTTTTATAATTTTAATGGTCTTATTTTGTATAAATCTTTAACTTTAAAATAAAATTAGATATGAAAAAAAATGTACTCTTGATTTTGTCAATGTTTTTCTTTTTGGGAACTTTAATGTCTCAGATCACTATTAATTCAAGTAATGTAATTGGTGTTAATGATATAGTTATTAACGGAAAGGATACGACACCTGATGCATCAATCACTCCTGGCTCTGCTGGAGCTTCGCAATCGTGGGATTTTTCAGCCCTTGTTGCACATTATTACGATTCAATTGCCTTTGTTCTCCCTTCATCAACTCCTTATGATGCAAATATTTCAGGAGATAATCTTGCGGCCTATATGGATGATTTTTCCGGATTTGGTTATTTCAATAAAACGTCATATGATTTTCAGACATTAGGTATTGTTGGTGACATATTCGGATCAGGCACAATGATGACTATTGAATTCAATCCTACTGAAACAATAATTAAGTTCCCTTTAGATTATCTGGATAGCTTTTCTGATACTTCAGGAATGGAAATTATTATGGATACTATAAAAATGGATCAGACAACTTATAAAACAGTAACTGCCGATGCCTGGGGTAGTTTGACTACTCCCACAGGAACTTATAATGTTTTGAGACTTTATACCGAAAAAATTGAAATTCAGGATATTTATAAGTGGTTTATTGCTGCATGGGTACCTCTATATAGTACTTCTGATACTACATTTGAATATGCCTGGTGGTCTGATGACTTAAATGCAAGGTATCCTGTTTGTTCTTTTAACTGGAATCCTGATTCAATGGCAATAGACGGAGAAGTAGAATTTTTGGATATGAATTATGTTTATTCAAAACAATTGAAAAAAGAGACTGAATTATTGGTATATCCAAATCCATCTTCAGGTATTATTAATTTTTATGCTGAAAATATAAACTCTATCGAAATTTGCGACATAAGTGGAATAGAAGTTTATAAACAAAAATTTAACAGTCCTGTTTCACATAGTACAATTGATCTGAGCTATCTGAAAAATGGTATCTATTTTGCGAAAATAAATAATCTGAATTCCAGTATTGTCAGAAAGTTGATTATTGAATAAATTAAAATCAGATTTATAAAAAAAGAGTATCCATTATGGATAC
>JBDRPR010000326.1:0-2998 GCA_043826845.1 Bacteroidota bacterium | reverse complement strand
ATAATTATTATTACTATATCGAACTCACGTTATATTAAATTTTTTATAGACCTCTATCTCAACAAAATATTTTTAAAATGTATTGTAGCAACCTGCTTAGAGCCAGTCATTAATGAAAAAAGCCTGCAACATTATGCAGGCTTTTAATTCAATTTAATAAAGAAACTCTATTTTTTCAATGAAGTTACTTTTTTAACAATTACATTTTGATTAATCATCAATTTAACAAAGTAAACTCCGGTTTCCTGGATACTTACTGATTTCTTATACAATCCTTCATACTGGTTTTTATCAATCCAATTATATACAGTTTTACCATCTATATCATAAATTTCGATTTCAACAACAGATTTTTCATTAAGATAATATTCAACATTTAGCAATTCACTAAATGGATTTGGATATATTTTGAAAGTAAATCCGGCGAAAAAATTATTTACATAAGTTGGAGTATCAGCATAGATTCCTTCACTTCCTGATGTAGTATCAACATAGAAATTTCTATTAGCAAATAAGGTATCAGTACTGGTCACGTCAATATTTGAATAAGTGGAAATTAATGGGAATCCGGGAATATCAACGTACAACCTATAATTATTACCAATAGCTAAAGAGTCAAACTCATAATATCCTGCTGTGTCTGTTTCACTGAATGAAATTGGCTGATCGTTTGGTTCCTGTTCAATATAAACTTCTGCACCGGGAACAGGTTCTCCATTTGATTTTGAATTGTCGTAATATGCAATAAATCCGTTTATTGATCCACTACCGGTACCCATTGGAGTCATCTCATACATTGTCGTGTTTATGTACACAGAATCCTCGCATGAAATATTAAACAAATTTGCTGTTGTCCATGTAAAGCTAGTATCGTGATATGAATCAAGAACGTTACTATATCCCAAAGATGGGTCTATCTCAAATTTTATAATATAATTCCCTGGGTAAATATAATCAAAAACGTACTGCGAACCAGTCAGATAATCAGATGCCATGGTGTCCCACACTGCAAACCCTTCTTCTTTTAAAAGATAAACCAGGCAATAACCATCAGGAATATCTCCATAACTGGTTGTAATAACATTTCCTGATATATACCCCATTGCTTTTTCCCCAACAATTACATTAGTAATAATCTCACAACCGTGAGCATCAGTAATTGTAATATAATAATCTCCTGCACATAAACCATAAGCTGTTGAATCAGTCTGACTTCCTGCATTAACATCCCATAAATATTCGTAGGGCAAAGTTCCTCCGGATGGAATAGCATATGCTTCGCCATCACATGAACCTCCACAATTAGCTGTAAGTGAAACACCATTTAAAATTAACAGAGCCGGCTCAGAAACAGTGAATGTATCTGTAAGATAACAATAATTTACGTAATCCTGAAAAACCACAACATAGTTATCTGGAACCAGGCTATCAATTAAATTTACATTGTAGTCGATCATATTGGAGGAGCCATCGTACCAATATATACTTAGGTTGGTTAAATCCGGTCCGGTTGGGAATATCTCAATTGAAGCGTCATTCAAACCAAAACATGATATATCATTAAATTCAGTATTCAAAACGAATCTGTTTCTTATCGAAAAATAAGCATCACCGTCTTTTTCACCGACAATTATAAATTCACATCCTGTAAGTTTAAGATCATATATTATTTCATCTATATATGGTTCTCCGAAAATATCATGATTCACAATATCACCGTTTGAATTTACCGTGAGAATAAACATGTCTTTATCCATTGTAGCAGGATTAGTCGTGTAACCATATATTACCCATGTATTATCGTTTTCTCTAATCATACCGAAGGGTTCATCATCATAAATATTTCCAAAGGTTTTTGTCCACAATGTATCTCCGTTTGTATCATTCAATTTCAATAAATAAAAATCCTTATTCCCTGAACCGTAACTGTCAGTATAACCTGCAACCATATAAAAATAATTAATATCATCATGCATTATACTAACAGCACTTTCGTCTCCAGTTCCGCCGTAATTCCTTTCAAATATAACATTTGAAGGAGGTTGTCCACTTGGATCAAAAGAGTAAACATGGATATTTTTATCACCGGTTCCATAACTGGTTGTATAACCGCAGGTGGTCAAATATCCCCATTTATAATCCTGTGTAATATCATTGGCAACATCATCTCCATATCCTCCATATACATATGTTACAGTTGTATCAATATCTGATCCTGAATCCATCAGAACAGCTACAATAACATCTTTATCATAACTCTGTGTTGTAACATAACCGACAGAATGAGAAAAACCAAAAGTCAAATTACGGACTTTCATCAACTCGTCATCTCCATAACCCCAATCAATAGATTTTGCAGGATACATTAGACTTCCATCATAATTGTATTCAGAAAAATACAAGTCTTTATCCGCATTTGTATTAAACCCCGCAACTACACGCAAAATACCTTTGGCAAGATTAATATCAGTAACAGAATTAGCGACTTCATCAGCTGAGGTTCCAACAGTTTTTGTCCAAACAGTATCTCCCTGAGGATCAATTAGGATCATATAAATATCCTTGCTACCACTACCAAAACTTTCGGTTTCGCCAACGATCCAGTATCCATATGGCAACATTTCATCCTGAATAAAAGAATATCCTGCATCAAAAGATGCTCCACCATATGTTTTCTCTAAAATGGTTTGAGCAGTGCTGATAAATGGAATTAAAAACAAAAAAAGTATAAGTTTTTTCATAATTCAAAATATTAATTAGTTTATTACTACAAAAATAAATAAAAAAAATAACTATCAGAAATAATGACTAAAATAATTAAATAATAGTTGCATGTGTTCAGAAAAACATATTGAAATTATTGAATCAATTATTTAAATGATCAGCAGAACAACAATAATTTTTATTTTTGCCTTTTAGCTCTTTCCCAGTTTACAGATTGTTTACCTCTGAGGTATCTGAACAGGCCTAATATTATCGACAAATTCATTATAAACAA
>JBDRPR010000325.1:0-11651 GCA_043826845.1 Bacteroidota bacterium | reverse complement strand
ATGTTTATCTCCTGACGGAGAATCAGTAAACTATTTTGATTGTTTTTATTGATATTTAACTCCTTACGGAGTATGAATTATTAATCCTTATCCTGAACTCAGGTTATTTTAGTAAAGTAACAGCACCTGCTTTTTTATGATCAAGGCCGTTGATGTCTTTATAATTGACCAGCCATGTGTAAACTGTATATCTTCCTATAAAACCACCACTTACAGTCCCGTCCCAACCTTTATTGATGTCATCACTTTCAAATATTATTTCGCCCCAGCGATCATAGATTGTAAGATTAAAGTTTCTTGTATCTATACCATGTCCTTCAACTATGAATTCGTCATTGATTCCATCATGATCAGGTGAAAAAGCAGTTGGTGCATAGAATGTGAATTCATCTTTTACCGTAACATCATTATACACTGTATCCCTGCAATCCATATCAGTAATTGCTATAAGAACAATATTGTATATTCCTGTAGGATAAACAGGAAAATAATGGAAGGGACTTATCTCTACTGATGTTGTTGAATCTCCGAACGACCAGATATATGATTGTGCTCCAGTTGATAAATTTGTAAAGTAAGCAATAGGTTTAATAATAGACACAATTTCAGGGTCCACTATAAATTTTGCAGTAGGCAAAGGATAAACACCTATCATTTCAGGTTCTGTATAATCTGAAGTACAATTATAACTATTTGTAACAGTAACTGAAACGTCATAGATTCCGGGAATGTCATAGCTGTGATCAGGGGAATTTGCATTTGAATAGGAACCGTCACCAAAGCTCCAATGATAAAACTGATTATAAATACTTCCTGACTCAGTAAAACTCACAGTTAAAGGTTGACATCCATAAGTATTATTTCCTGAGATATTGATAGCAGGAACTGGGTATGTTTCAATAAAGATTTCAGCGTGAACAACAGAGCCGCACAGGTCTTCTACAATGATTTCGTAGGTTTGGGAAATCTCCGGAGTTACAATAATTGGAGGATTGACAATATTCCCGTTAAAATAAATAGTATAAGGTGCGCCATAACCTCCGCTGATGATGGGAGTCAAAATTACTGTTTCGCCAGGGCAGACACTATATTTATTCGCAAGAATCGAAATAATAACCGGTGGCGATACAAAAATCGTTACATCATCCGAATCACTGCAACCATTTATGTCTGTAACAGTCACTGAATAAGTAGTTGATGAATCAGGTGTGGCTGTGGGATTGCTGATGTTCTGATTACTTAATCCTGCAGATGGACTCCATAAATAGTTTGTTCCTCCCGATGCGTTTAAAAGAGCAGAATTTCCATAACAGATTGATTGATCTGATCCTGCATATGCATGCATATAAGTAACAACAATATCAGCACTTCCAGAGGTGCCACCGTCGGTTACTGTTACAGAGTATGTACCGGGTTGTGTAACAACAAAAATAGTATCAGTAGATCCGTTTTGCCATAAAAAAGTAGCTCCGGAGTGTCCTGGATCAAGTACGAGAGATGCTCCGGGACATAATGTCGTATCATTACCGATATCTATAGAAATTGTAGATTTAAAATGAGCAATTATTAAATCATTTGAAACAAAATCGGATGTAACATCAACAGCATACACATCAGGGAGAACAGTATTATTTGTAAGCTCCCAATAATCGAAGTCCCATCCCGCTGCATCATCAGCTGTCAGCAGAGTATTCATATTACCATAGTAGGTTCCAGTCCATGGATAAGATGATAATACAAGAGAATTTACAATAACATCACCAGAACCGGGAGGATCAACCTGTATAGTAACCTGAAAAGGTCCTGTAAGATTATAACAATCAATCATTCCGTTCGAAATTTCCGCACATCTTTCATCAATAAAATCTCTCATTTCCTGAACATTTGTCTGCCACCCGGCAAGTGTACCACCCCATTTATTTATCTGTCTTGTCATTTCAGGTGTAATCAAATTAATAAGACTGTCAAGATGTGCCTGCATAAACGGGCAGCTAAAAACTGTATTTGATAGGTCAGCATAACGTGCAATATAATATTGTTCAAATGTTGCATTATCCATTAGTGCATTTAAAATGGGTATATGACCTTGACCACCCGGATTATTTAAGAATTCTGGATTACAGGGATCGGCATCGGGATTTTGATTAGGGATACCTGTATAATTGATATAATGACCAAAAGTTGCATCCATATCCCAAAGCACGTATCTCCATTTTTTCTTTTGTCCGTTAGTGTCAAGCCCTCGCCACCATGCGGTATTCCAGTTTAACCAGTCGGAGCAAACAACATATGAATTTAACACCACATAATCTACCAGACTTTTCCAGTTATAAATAGAAGTAACATAATCGAAATTTGCCTGAATTGACATATCATTGGTGAGAATATAATTTTTAATAGTATTCCAGTCTGTCAATGCTTGAGCACCACCATATTCTGCCCATGTTCCTCCCCATGTTTTCAGAAACTGAATGTGGTTTTCATCCTGATCATAGTAATAATCGGTAAAATCTGCATCATCAACTTTCTCTCGTAAATCATAAACGCCCCAATATTGTCCGTTTACATACAGAACACAAGGCTCAAAACTCCTTTCATCAAGAGATAAGTCCCCGATTTGAGAAAGAGAATGAATATATGAATCGCGGATATGAGCACCATCTTCAAATGGATAATTATCATTTGCGGCAGCTTTAATAATCAAACGCTGGTACTCGTCTCTGTTTTTTATTCTGAAAACATCGTCTTGAATGGAATAATTATAACCCATCTGATCTTTTGTTACAAAATCAATTCCTCTTTGGTCGTATGCCCATGAGTCATTTCCGTGTTTATTAAA
The DNA here is from genome assembly GCA_043826845.1 of Bacteroidota bacterium. Taxonomy (GTDB): domain Bacteria; phylum Bacteroidota; class Bacteroidia; order Bacteroidales; family CAYTAU01; genus JBDRPR01. The sequence continues at coordinate 8,812 of JBDRPR010000325.1, read as the reverse complement.
ATACCCTGTAGCTTCATCCACAAATACCTGAGAACTATTAAAATATTCCAAAGATCCGATAGGTTCAATATAGGAGCCGTTTAATAAACTGACAACCTGATCCCCACAGATAGATAATACTGCAACAGTATGCACATCATTAATAAAATAAGTATTGGTTTCAATAAAACTAGCAGGAATATTAGGATCGGAGCTGAAAGCTTTTGCCCTAAGAACAGTTGTTGCATTTACAGCAATTGGACCTGAAACTACGGTTGATGTAATTGTAGGAATAGATCCGTTTGTTGTGTAACGAATTGTGATATTTGGGTCTGGAGAAGTAATATCCACATTTATTGCGCTTGCATATAATCCGGGTGCAAGGCTGAATAGAGGTTTTGTTGCATAATCCTGTTTTGGATTTGAATTTGCAGCATCTGGAGTTGGAGCCAGAAAAACAGACCATGTAGCTGCTCCATTGCTTGTTCTTCCTCTTGAATGACCTGTTTGATTCGATGAAATTTGCATTTGTTCTAAAATAACACCTGCAGGATTTGAAAAGACAATACTTTCAGGTTTTGTTTGAGTCAATTTGAAATTTGTATGCAGATATCCTCCTGAAAATTCATCTCTGCCAGAAGTGAATATAAGCAAATAACCATTTGCAGGTATAGTAACCCCTGCGGGAATAACTGATTTTGTAGGATTTGAAACTTTGTCACTTAAATAGTAACCATCGAGATTAACAACTGAACCAGAAGTATTATATAATTCAATCCAGTCTTCATAATTCCCATAATTATCAGTAATTGTGCTTATGTTAGCACATGAATATTCATTAACTAATACCTGAGAAAAATTAGTTTGATATAATATGAAAAGAAAAAAAAGAGAGATTAAGAAAAATTTCATGTTATTGATATTCTAACATTTCTTAGACGTGTTATTTACTAAAAGGTTGCTTTTTTTTATTAACATATACAAATATAAGTAAGAATTACTGAATTTAATTATTGTAATGTATGAGATAGATATTCAGATTGTTGCTAATGCGAATGATTTTTTCTGAAATTATCGAATAATTTATTAAAGTTAACCATCGGATATTTTTTTTGAATTAACTGAATTTTCGAAATACTTTTTTTTACAAAATCCAGATGAGATATTGATCCTGGATTTATTGATTTGTGGGCAGTCAGATCATTTAATTTCATAATTTCAGCATTTATTGATCTGGTTGTTTCATCAAAATATGTTTCGCTGAATTTTTCAAATATATAACTAATAGCTAATGAATTTGGATGTAGCATATCATCCTTATAGAACCTGTAATCTCTCAAATCGTCAAGCATAATTTCAAACGATGGGAAATATGATAAATGATTAAATTGTTCAATTAATTTATGTACAGCAATATTAATTACAGATTTACTAAGCATATTGTTTTCTGCGCCATTTTTCCAGTGCCTTACAGGACTAATTGTAAAAATGATTTTAATATCCGGATTTAATATTTTGATTTTTTCAATTAATGGCTTGTAGATTCTCACAATTTCATCAACTTCCATCATACGGTTTGAAAAACTCTTAGCAGGTAATTTATGACAGTTTGAAACCAGTTTGCCGTTGTCAATCAATTCATAAACCCATGCTGTTCCAAACGTTATAAAAAGAAAATTGCTTTTTTGAAGAAAGGATGAGGAAAATTCTATTCTACTGTTGATATTATTAAGACATTTTTGCGGATCAGGATCAGAAAACCTACTATGATGATAGAAACTGCTATAAATTTCATCATGAAGAAATAAATCTTTTTTTGTAAATTGCTTTTTTTCTAATAAAAAACTGAGACTTGTTGCAACCGATCCTGGATTGTAAATTATGCCAAACGGATTTATATCAGGATAAAATAACAAATCATTAAGTTTTTCACCAATTGATTCGGTAAAACATGATCCGACAAGCATCACTTGGTTACTATGACTAATTTTATTTTCCGATTGCCTAATTTCTATTTCTGTTCTGAATGACTTCATCTTTCCAGCCAATTTATGATAAAGTTAAAAACATCTTCATTATCAACTTCATTATGCAACTCATGAAAAAAACCATCCCATATCTTCAAAGTTATTTTTTCATTTCCCTTTTCTTTAAATTCCATGCTTGCTTTATATGATGAGATTCCATCAGAAGAACCATGCATCAGCAATAAAGGAATTTTTATTTCATTGGCATGATTGAGGAGCCAATAACCTGCATTATATACCTCGAAAAAAGTACGAACCGAAATTTTACCATGAACCAGTTCATCCTTTTCATATTTATCAACAACCAGACTATTTTGAGTAAGGTCTTTGGTTTTTAGTCCGGTACTTTGAATTAAACCAGGGAAAATATTCTTCACAACTCTTGCCATCGAAACTTTAAATTTTGGTGGTTCAAAAGCCAGTTTAATCCAGGGTGATGTAACAATTATTGCTTTAATATCAGGTTTTTTGCGTAAAACGTAATTTAGAACAAAATTTCCTCCCATGCTATGTCCGTATAGAATTACCTGAAGTCCGGAAAAAATCTCAATAGACTTATTCAGTAGCAATTCAACATCTTTCATATATGCTTCATAGGAAGGCGTGTGTCCTCTTTTTCCTTCAGATTTTCCATGTCCGCGATAATCAAATGACAAGACATGATATCCGGAATTTACAAATTTTACAACCCAGTCTTCATACCTTGAGCAATGCTCCCCTATTCCATGAACAAGACAAATTACAGCTTTTGGCTTTTCACCTGTCATCCATGATCGGGCATAGTAATTTAATCCGTCAAATGATTTCCAGTTATACTGCTTCTGGTCCATATCAATAAATGAATCTAAAGTTTTATGATGTAAAGATAAACAATGTGTGCATACAACGAATAATCCGGTCAAAATGTTTTTAAACTGTGTCGGTTATTGTTCATGAAATACTTTGTACTTCATGCTCCAGCCAATACATAATTTTCTCCATTTTTTCCGGTTATTGAAAAGCCATTTTTCAATTTTGAATCTTTCTTTTTTATATGCCGGCAACCATTTAGATGTGTAGTGATGAAAAAGATCATTATTGTTTTTTTCAGGAACAATTTTTACTCCGAATTTTTCCGGATTATAAAAAACACCGCTACCTTTGGATAAATTGAATAAACCAATATTCTGGATCATAATTCCATTATTTTTAACGTAATGGTATGACTCCATGAAATCCTTAAAACTCTCTCCGGGAAAACCTGTCATCAGTTTAACAACTAAAGCAGGAAGCTCATTTTTGTGATCACTCCAGTATCTTATCAGAGATTTAACATGGTCAATATCATAATTTTTATGATGCAGATCAGCTGTTTTATTACTGAATGTTTCAGGGTAAAACATGAACATTGTAGCTCCTGACTTTTGCATTAAATGAAGTAAATCAGGTGTAAAACTTTTATCTAAACGAACACGGGCATTCCATTTAATATTCAGACTATTTGAAATTATTGCCTCACTAAGATTTCTTGCTTCAACAGGTGAAATGTCAAGACATATAAATTCAAAATTTTTTGTTCCGTATTTTTCAATAAGAATTTTTACCTGACTAATAATCCTATCTGTATTGAAAGATCTGTAAAAAGTCTGTTTGTATTTTTTTCTGTGATGAAAATTATGATAATAACGACAGAAACTACATTGGCTCCAGTAACAACCACGATTTACTTCAACTGGTAAACCAGAATAATACTTCAGAGGCAGACCTTCAAAATCATAATCCGGAAGATCTTCAGGATTTTCATACCTGAACGGTTTGTTGATTATCAGTTTTTCATTATCAAGCCATAAAATATTTGATACATCTTTCAATTCTCTTTTGTCGGCAAGAACTTCAAGTAATTCTTTTAATGCGGTTTCTCCTTCTCCCACAACAATTGTATGAGCACATTCTTTCAAAACTTGTTTTATATCATCCTGATCATTTTTGTCATAAAAATGTGCATCGTGGAAAAGCAAACCTCCCATTACAACATGTATTTCAGGGAAACGTTTTCGGATAATTTCTGCCAGTGTGAGTGCCGCAAGTTTATTGTCATAAGATGCAGTAATCCCGACAACAGAGACTTTATCCTGTTCTATCGCTTTAATATATGGCTCATACAGTTGAAAATAGAGATTGAATTCTTTGTTTTTTATTCTTGAAAAAAAGTCAGCATTTTTCCCAAATGCCCCGTTTATAACTTCTATTGCATCAAGAAGGATCTTGTATATCTTATTAAGAAGAGTGAAAAGCTGTAAATTGTAATTTCCTGAACTGATTTCCTGTTCCCATTTTTCTTTCAGCAATATCATTTCATCATAATGCTGTAAAATTTTTCTTTTCGAAGATCTTAAATTCCAGATAAGTGAGTATCCTTTATCGCTTTCTGTGACTTTATGAGAAACAAAATTGAAATAAATCTTTCTTACAAGGGGAAGTGTTCGGGCATTTTTTAAAACAAATTTTTTGATACGGGAAATGATTCCTTTTTTTCTTTTTGCCAGTTTGTTTTCTGCCATTTTTATCCTTTGATCAATAAGATCAAGAATCTGACTGATGTTGTCTTTTTCCAGCAGTTGCAACAGAATTTGTGTATTCAGATCATGTTGTTCGGTACAGTAGCCATGCAATCTTAAAAATCCGGTCAAGGCCGGAAGTGTGCCATATGGAATATCCCATACTCTTCCATGGGGAGGCTCGAATAAAATTATCTTTTTTTGTAATGAATTGTGATTCATGGATTCATGTAAAAAAGCTGTCAGACTGACTGTAAAAGTACATTTTTTTTACAATTTTGCTTTATTGATCCATCTAGTCCTTCTATAATTCTGCTCACGTATGAAAACAATCGCCAACAGAGTTTTTTTTGATTTTGTATAAACTTGTTTTAGGATAAAGACATTGTCTCAATCATATTTTTTCCTTACATTGCTCTGAAAAAATTAAACTATCTATTCTCAAACAGTCTTGTCACATAGCTTCCGTCAAAAAAATAAATCTTTAAAAAATAACTACCTGAACTCAGTTTATTAATATCAACTTGTCCCTGATTTAAAGATTTGATATTTATCAACTTGATTTGCTCTCCGGTCAGGTTATATACAATTATCTTTTCAACTTTTTTGTCAGATTTAAAAAAGATAAAATCTGATGCCGGATTTGGGTAAATAATCACTGATTTATCATCAATTTCAGTAATACCGGAAACATCATCCTGAGTAGTAAAACATAAAGTATCACTCCAGTCAGAAAGCATTGATCCGTTAAATGCCCTTACTCTCCAGAAATATTTTGTAAGATATAACAATCCGTTGACAGTAGCTTGAGAAACAGTCTCATTCCCTGCACTATAGGTTGTAAAAGTACTGTCGGTGCTGTAATGATATTCATAGTTAATTGCTCCAATCACATCTGACCAGTCTAGTAACAAACCATTATATAACTGACCTGTTGCTCCGTCAGAAGGTGTAAGCAAAGTGGGTGCACCAAAGGGATCATTTTCGGTAGTAAAAGCCCATGCAACACTCCATGTTCCGTAATTTGAAGCACCTTCTTTTGCTCTGACTCTCCAGTAATATTGTAAATTGTATTGTAATCCGCTTAATGTCAAGAAGGTGTCAGTATTATTCAATGTAGTAACACTAAATGTGAAATTTATATCAGGACTGTAAGCAAATTCATATTCATCGGCAGCAACGACACTATACCAGTTGAACAATAGTCCATTAATAGCCATATTGGTTGAATTGTTCCCTGGAAAATGCAGAATTACCGCGTCAAGAGGAATGACTTCGGTTGTAAATGACCATATAACACTCCATGAACTAAAGGCGATTCCGTCATATACTCTGACCCTCCAGTAATATGTAGTGGAATAATTTAACCCCCCGATTGAAGCATCGGATGAACTAACGGATCCGCTGACAACATTACTTAAAAATCCGATATCTGTGGAGTATTCATATTCATAACTGATAGCTAGAGAAACATCATTCCAGTCAAGATTTACAGTTGAAACAGAAATGTCAGTTGAACCATCAGCAGGACTTATTAAAACCGGTGCAAGAATTCCTCCTGTAGAAAAGGACCATGTAACAGACCAGGGAGAGAAACCGCTTCCGTTATTTGCCCTGATCCTCCAATAATATGTTTCAGAATAAGAGAGTCCATTGATCACTTCAGTAAGGTTTGTTGTATTTCCTAAAACAGGAGATAAAAATGAAGTTGATGTATCAATTTCATATTGATAAAAAGTTGCTCCCGTGTATGCGAGCCATTCAATTGTAACAGGCAATGATAAACCTATGCTTCCGTCTGCAGGACTGGAAAGAATCGGTTGAGTTGTGAGTTGAAACAAAGTTGTGAAATGCCATGGATTTGTCCATATTGATGTGTCAGCAGAATGGGCAACTCTCACTTGCCAGTAATAAGTTTCTCCATAGGATAAATTACTTAGGGTCGCCTGAGAAGATGATATTCCTATAGAAAAATATGTCGGTGAAGAAAAATTAGGATCAACATCGTACTGATAATGATAATTTGTAATTCCACTCATTGGGGACCAGTCGATAACAGGATTTAAACTTATATTTGATGCTCCGTCAGCAGGTGTAACATGGTTGATCCCTATTGGAGTGACTGTAAAATTCCATGTTGCTGACCACTGAGTAGTATCAATATTATGTCTTGCTCTGGCATGCCAATAATATGTTTTGCTAAAGTGCAGATTCGATAATTCAGCTTGAGAGGATGCATTGGAGAGAGTTGTGTAATTATACAATGCTGAGTTAAATGAAGGAGTTGTGTCAATTTCATAATCGTAATAAATAATTCCTGATAAAAAACTCCAGTCTATGGTTACATTAGGTAATTGATTGGTTGCTCCGGAAGCAGGTGATACATTGGAAAGAATATCTGTAGTGATAAATGTCCATGGAACAGACCATTGAGTAGTGTCCTGTGAATGTCTGGCTCTGACTTTCCACCAGTACTTTGTTCCGAATCTGAGATTTGCCAGATTAATCTGTGATGAAGAACCTGTAATAGAATTATATTCATATAATGGAGAATTAAAAGCAGGAGTTGTATCAATTGCATAATCATAATTAGTTATTCCGGATAAAAGGCTCCAGTCTATCAATACATCAGGAGCCACATTTGTTGATCCGTCGGTTGGCGATGTGTGTGCAAGAATATCAGCCGTACTAAAACTCCATGTAACAGACCATGAACTTGTGTCGGCAGCATGCATGGCACGTGCTCTCCAGTAATATGTCTCTCCAAAAAGCAAAGAAGAAGTATTGAAATAGGAAGTTGTGGCAGTATTTCCTGTTTGATATTCAGGCGAATCAAAAGAGTTTACTGTATCAATTTCGTACTGATAATTTGTTGAACCGGTGATTCCTGACCAGTCAATCATTACATTTGGATATTGATAGGTAGCACCATTTGATGGAGCGACAGGGCCGACATAATCAGTAACGGTAAAACTCGCTGTGACTGACCATGAAGTAGTATCGGTTGTATGCATTCCTCTTGCACGCCAATAATATGTTTCATTAAAATACAAATTAGAAGTATTATAATAGGAGGTTGATCCGGTATTTCCAGTCTGGAAAAGAGGCGAATCAAAAGTGTTGACAGTATCAATCTGGTATTGATAATTTGTTACTCCTGTATTTCCAGACCAGTCTATCATTACATTGGGGTTTTGACCGGCTGCACCGTTTGTAGGAGCAACAATTCCAATGTAATCTGTAGTGGTAAAGCTCCAGGTAACCGACCATGATGTTGTATCAGTTGCATGCATTGCGCGTGCACGCCAATAATAAGTTTGTGAGAAAAACAAATTAGAAGTATTAAAATAGGATGTTGAACCGGTATTTCCAGTTTGGAAAAGAGGCGAATCAAAAGTGCTGACAACATCAATCTCATACTGATAATTTGTAACACCTGTTAAACCCGACCAGTCGATCATTACATTGGGATTTTGTCCGGTTGCACCGTTTGATGGAGCAACCGGTCCTATATAATCAGTTGTAGCAAAACTCCATGTTGCAGACCATGATGTTGAATCAGCAGCATGCATTGCTCGTGCTCTCCAATAGTATGTTTGATTGAAAAGCAAATTAGATGTATAAAAATATGTGTTTAACAGGGTATTTCCGGTCTGATAAAACGGAGAATCAAAGCTACTTACAACATCCAGTTCATATTGATAATTTGTTACTCCTGAAATAGATACCCAATCTATCATGACATCCGGAGATTGACCAAATGCACCGTTTGCAGGTGCAACAAGTCCCAGATAATCTGTTGTAGTAAAACTCCAGATTGTTGACCAGTTGGACGAATCAGGTGCTGTACTTACAGCTCTGACTTGCCAGTAATAGGTTGTTCCGAATAATAAATTATTGGTATAAAAATATGTGTTGGCGGTACTATATTGATTGAAAACCGTCATACCTGCATCAGTACCAAATTTTAATTCATAAGTTGCACCGGTAATGGTATTCCAGTCTAACATTACATTTGGAGTCTGGCCTATTGATCCGCTTGCTGGAGCAACCATTACAGGAGTTGTCAGGATGGCTAATAATCTTGATATTGAAAAAATCAATGCAATAATAAATACAAATATTGTCTTCATAAGCTATAATTATATTTGTGCAAATTTACAAATTACTTTATTATAATTGAACAGAGATATTCATTTACAATTTCTTTACATGATAAAAAGTAATATGTTATTATTTGATTTTTTTCTCAATAAAAATTGTAATCTG
>JBDRPR010000324.1:0-12133 GCA_043826845.1 Bacteroidota bacterium | reverse complement strand
AAATGAAAATAGAAAAGTAATTACTGATAAACTTTCGATATTTGACAGTATAGTTTTTTGTGGAGATAATAAAAACTACGAAAACACTATTATTGAAATTCAAGAGACGGGGACAAAGGATATTGTTTTGATTCGAAATACTCATGTTTCTGAGATGGAGTTAGGGACACAATATTTTGACATTGGACATCTTGTCGGGAAAGCTTTAGGATTGAAATCAAATGAATTATAAAAAATTCGCCCCATAACAATGGCTGAATTCAAGTCACTAATGCAATTTTTTACATGACTATTAATCAGATTTATCGTTAGATTTTACCACTCCTACTTTTTTGAAAACCCTCATTTATTGGTTTTTAAAAGGTATTCCCGAAAAGTAGTCGTTTACTTAATTGAAAATCAAATGAAAAAAAAGTTGCATTTACTACTTGAATTTAGGAAATGTATAAAAATAATAAATAATAAAAATGAATAAACAATGGGAACACAAAAAGAGTTAATGATTTTACATCAGCAAGAAAAAGAAGAAGAGAGAATTGCAGCATTACTAGGAATAACGTATGAAGAATTAATGATTCTAAATTATCGGATTATTAATAATGAAAGTAATGATGGAATGATTTGTTATTATGTGTTTTATTTTGATGATAATGCACCAAGAAATATATTAAATAAAGTGAAGGGACTCGATAGCGATGACACTGTTTGGTTTGCACCATGGGAACTTTATAAAAGCGAAAATTAATTTAGCACTATGACAATATTTAAAAAAGGAATTGAATATAATAATCTTGCACAAGGTTTTAATGCCTTATATGTAATGATAAACGAAATTGAGGTTAAGATTCAAAATCAATCATCAGATGATTATTCGGAATTATATGAAGAGATTTTCTTTCTTGCATATTTATGCCGCAGAGAAATATTAGACAGAATGGAAACATATAATTGGGATTTGGCCACGCCAATAATAGTTCCAATGATTTCTAAGGGTAAACTTACGTTAACTTTTGTTTTTTAACAAACTATTGGTAGGATGTATACTCTATCTAAAAAAACCTTCCTAATGGACGAAGTAAGTGAAATACTTGAAAAGGGGGATTTTTACTTTGAAATTGACAATTCATTACCAAATGAGATAAAAAACATTTTAATGTAAAATACTGAATATATTTTGTTTTGTATGCTAAAAGGTGAAAGAATAAACAAAAAACAATTTAAGTAAAAATTAAATTATGGCTGGTTTTTTTAAAATGAGAAAGGAAATGAGAAAATACATCCAGAATAATGGAGGTATGCATGAATTTTATAAAGATTTTATTACAATAGCACAATCATATGGGTTTAAATTATATGAAGTAACCAAGGATAGTTTTTATTTACATTATGGTACGATGGAAGGCAAAATTGGAATTCAATTCATACAACTTTCAATTAATAAAGTGGGCATTATATTCGGAGAAGAAACTCCCATGAAGCAAGTAAACAATTTGAAATGGGAGGTAACATTACCTTTTGATGCACATTTATATTTTAATGATTTAATAAGCGAATTGAAATATGTTAATATTTTGAATCGAGCTTTCTGAAAAACACCTCATTTAATTTTTATAAATCTTAATGTTCATTTTATAAGCAATCCTTGAATCCGTATTCTTACAACTCACAAACCGCTTCAGTTTTCGGTTGCAGGGATTCTAAATACAGTATAAGCTGATTAACTGCCTTGGCCATTTGCATGGTTTTACTGCAAAGCTATGGAAGTGCATTGAGAGGGTTGTGCGAATTGATGCATGTTGGAAAGAGATGGAGCGAAATGAAAAGAAAACTTGTTTGAATTAATAAAATATCTTACTTTTAGCTTTGATTAATAAATTGTTGTTGAATATACAAGTGCGGATAAATATGAAAAACCCGTAATTATCCCTCCAAATATTGGGGTAATGAGCAAAAATGTTTTAATAAATACAAGTTAGTCATAATGAGTAGACATGGAAGAAAGTGAAACTGTGCTAGGATTAATAAAAATTGGTGAAGCAAAGTACCAAAAATCTCTTTTCGAAAAGGGTGAAATATATATGCAGACTCAGGAGTACTTTCGAAAACTTGAAGATGAAGAAGGACGAGGGGACCAATATGAAGGAGCAGATAATATTGAGCAAATAAAATGGCTCAAGCTTTCAGACGGCACAAAGGAATTTGAATTCAGCATGGAAGCTGGAAATCTAAATAAAGCAAACCATTTCTCAAGATTTGATGACTTTTATAGTAACATATATTCAATGATTGGAGTATGTGCAATGGATATAAATAAAGATAATCCAATTCCCGAATCTAATGGTAAACTTGGTGACTTCTTTATTTTCATCTATAATGTCAAAGAGTTCATAAAAAGAATAAAATCAAAACTGGATTCTATGAATTCTGATTATACATGGGGATGGGTTAATTATTATGATGAGTGCAAATATGAAGGTGAATTAACCTTGTTGCATAAACCGGAAAAATTTAAAGATCAAAGAGAAGTACGATTTATTGTGCATTCAGATGTGAATAAACCTTTGGTATTTGAAATTGGAAGTTTAGCAGATATTACAATGCCTTTTCGAATAGAAGATTTGAAGACTCTAAAATTAGTTAATGAATCGGTAATACAAATAGGAACAAAAAATTACAATGACTAACAATGGCTGAAAAATCATTGCCACCTTGTAGGATGGCAGCACTTTTTAGCCGAAACGTTGTACACATTGTATCTAATTCATCTTATTAATCTCCAAACTTCTCAAATATTCCACCCTGCAACCCGTATTCTTGCAACTCACCACCTGATGCAATTTCCTTCCTGAGAAAATCCAGAGACAGAACAATTTGTATTTCAGAGTAGCGTTTGTTCTAATCTTATGAAAAGTATTCACTATCCAGTAAAGCCAGGATTACTGATTACTCATTACTGATTTACAATCATTAAATACTTTTTCACAAGAATGTCTTATATAATCTATAAAAAGCCTAATTTTGTAAAGTTGATAAGATTATAATATGAATTCTGCATTAGTATTTCGGTTTTTATTAATAATAATCATTACCAACTTGTTCGGTTGTAAAAAAGAAGATGGAAAATTCTTTCTACGTATTTTGCCACCAACCGGCACTACTATAACAGACCTGATTGTTTATGACGAATATACCCAAATACCGGCAGACAGTTTATATCATCCTGTTGATACAAGACTTGGATTTTACTATACTCTGAAAAATGTTGCAAAATACTCAATTAAAGACTGGACTATTGATATGGATTATGATGAGTTCAGTTATATTGATGAATCATTGAATATTTATAAAGGTGAATTCGAAAAAGACAGCCGTGATAAATATTATACACTTATCATTGAATACAATCAGGTAAAAAGTGAACCAATTTATAATCAATGGGGTAAATATTATTTTTATTCTTATAGCTACCATGATGATAGTCAGTTAAATTTCTCATATCAACCTGAATAAGAAATGAAAATAAAAATTTTGATATTTGTATTTATATGCCTGTTTCTGAACAGTTATTCACAGAAATTTAAATTTTCAGTCGGCTCAAGCAATATATTTTTCGAAAACTTTAATGAACGTAAAATCTTGTTTTCAGGTTTTTCTGCCGATTACACTTTTTTATTCGGCAGGTTGGGCTGGAACTTTGAAGCAGATTACTATTTACCTCAAACCTATTATGGAAAAACAAACGAAATTCCTGTATATGCTAAAGGTGATGGTTTTTCGATGGGAACTGCTTTGTATATTCAGATTTTCAAACCTGAATCAGAGAAATGGAATATTTATGCCTTGTCAGGATTTTCATTTTTAACTCATAAAGGGAAATTCAATAAAGAACCTTTTATCAACAATTCTTTAGACATGGTGTATAATGCACCTGTTAATGATATTGACATTGATGTCACTACGGGATTTGTCGGAGTGGGGTTTACCTATAAAATAGGTTATATCCCTTATACAATTTGCCTGAACAGAAGAATGAAAATTATTAATGATGAGTATGATGACTTTATTACATCGGGATATTTTGAAGCAAAACTTTGTATAACTTTTCCTATACTGTTCACACCTCCACCAACAGAAATAATTAAAATAACTTACTGATGAAGAAGTGGTTTATATTAATTAACTGTTTCTTTATATTATTTTCTGCAATTCCGCAGAAATCAGAATTAGGCATTACATATTCACCAATATTAGTTAGTAAATTAACATTTGATAAATCATATATAATATTTAATGATTATTCTTCATTGACTGCAGGAGATAATAAATTTCATAGTTATGCATCTATATTTTCGGTAGGTATATTTTATAAATATAAATTCCGGAATATTTATTTACAGACTGAATTTAATATTTTTGAGAATAGATTTGGTCAACAAATTCCTGACTGGGTCACTACCTCAAGAGACAATCATTTTGCCTATTCAAGTATTGATATTCCGTTTTTATGTGGTATCACTATTAATCCCGCAAGTATGATAAAATTCAGATTTTATGCCGGTTTAAACAACAAAATCGGAAAATTCAAAATTGGATATTATTCATCTCTTAAATATTTGTTTGATCAACCACTTAATAATGAAGTCTATTTTACAGATACTGAAAGAAAAAAAGAATTGCAAAAAAAGTTTAGTTTTTTTATTGAAGACATTATTGCAGGTGCAGGTATTTCCGTCTATGGAACCTCAATTGACCTGAGAATAGAGCACAATATCACTAATTTGAACAAAAAATCAGAAGTTTATAATGCAAATTTTAATAATACGTTTCTTATACGTCTTTATTTTGGTTTTAAACTTTATAACAAAAAATTAAACACAGCTGATAAATACCAATCAGCAGAATGATAATGAAGTACTTATTTTGTTTTATATTATTGAGTTTTATAATCATTTCCTGTAATAAAGAAGTGGATGAAGAATTGAAAAATTATTATTCATGCGGAGTTATTTCGTCTGATGTCGTAAGCTACAACACTAAAAAAGTTATTCTTAAAGTCCGTTTCTTTGTTCTCGATAAATCAAATAATGAAGAATTAATCAACTCTGATATTTTAAATAATCTTTACCCCTCTGATCTCAGTTATTACGGTACGTTAGACAGTCTTAAAATGGTTTTTACTCCTGAAATAGGAAATTATTCTGCTGCCGTTCTGATGAGTACAGGGTTGGATCAGGATGCAAATACACGTGATTATTTTCTGATTATGGAACCCACAATCAGAAAATTTCTAAAAACTTCCTGTCCTGAAAATGAAGTGATGTTGGCAAAAATCGGTGATAAGTCAAAACCTCTTGAGATATTGGTAAATGGTTATACAACAAATGCTGAAGAACTGGATATTCCTCTTGCAGAAATTTATAAAAATGGTAATTATCCGGCAACTGACACTTTATATCTATTGGATGCACTCGATTCAATGATTAATTACATGGATCAAAAGTCCTTGTTTAATAATAAACATCTGATCATTGTTTATTCAAGAAGAAAAGTTTTTCTTGAAAATTTTAATCTTGACACCATTATCAATAAAGCTTCAGAAAAGGGTGTTACCTGTCACCTGCTTGAATCAACTCCGAGTTATAACACATGGGTAAATAATGATTTAAAAAAATTTCTGTTTAAACTTAATGCAAAAACAAATGGGATGTATTATGCCAGTCCTTTCTGGTATTCCTTTGATTGGGGTGAACTGCCTATGGATATGCTTCTTATGTCTGCCAGACTGGGAGATATACTGAATGGAAAATTTGAGTGTTTTGAAGCTGTCTGGACAATTACTTCTGATTATCCTGTTTTTTATCTCTACACTTCACATTCATGGGATTTTTCAATTAATCTGAAAACAAATTATGAGCAACAGAATATATCAGTTCCATTTAACTTTTATATAGATTAAAAACGTGATAAATAAACACATACTTTTAATAATAATTTCAATTTTTGTTTTGTTGGGAGAAGTATGTTTTTGTCAAAACCCCGAACTTACAATACAGACCGGACATTCATCAGAAATAACTGCATTTGCATTCAGTAAAGATGGTAAATACCTTGCCAGTGCAGCAAAAGATAACATAATAATTATATGGGACTTTAATCAGAGCAAGCAACTTAAAGTTCTAAAAGGTCATCATCAGAAAATTAATTCAATTTGTTTTCTTAATAACGGTTGTGGTCTTATCTCTGCAGGTGATGATGGAAAAATTATTTACTGGGATATAAAAAAAGGTGAAATTCTGCACTCTGTAAACATCGGAAAAGAAATTTGTTCACTTGATATCAGCAAGGATGATAAATATCTTGTAGCAGCAGGATATTTTCCTCAGGTAAAATTATGGATTATTTCAGATGAATTGAACTTTTACAAAGACATCACTGCATGGGACAAGGACAGTACTGTTTATTTGAAATCTGTAATAAAAAAAGCAAAAAATGAGGGACCGCTTATTAAAGAGAATCTGGTTCCTGTTTGTATTTCTGTGGTTTTTAATCCCTCTTCTGATGAGATTTTTGTAGCCCGTGCAGTCAAATGCTCATCCAATCATGATTATGACAGTTATTGTGATATCAATAAAATCTCACTTTCTACGGGATTAGTGCAGAAAATGAATATCGAATCAAACCGTCTTTTTTGTTCTTCAGGTAGCCAAAATCTTTATATTTCGACTATTCCTTCAAGAATTATCAAATGGGATTTGAATAGAAATAAAAAATTATATACAAGACCGGGAAGTTATAGAAATAAAGATTTCAGAGACATATCAGTTAATGCTAACGATTCTATTCTGGCGGCAGTCAACGAAGACGGAATTATATATCTGTGGAAAACTTCAGGATATTATCTTAGAACATCATTTCAGCCGGATAATATCTTTACTGCTGCACTTTTTAATCCTGTAAAAAAAGACTTTCTGGTTGCAGGTAACAACAAAGGTGATATTTCAATAATTGATGTAAAAACCGGAAAAGCTATAAAAAAACTTGAGAGTGGAGTATATCCATTGACTTGTCTTGCTGTTAATAAAAATGATAATATTCTGGCTGTTGCGGGGGAAAATAATGTTATAACTACTTTCAGCCTTGGAAACGGAATCAGGATTAACAGTTTTGCCGGTCATTCAAAAAAAATCAGTGGACTTGATTTTATTTCTGATAGCATACTTGTATCTGTAGCTTCAGACAACTTGATATATTTCTGGAATACGGAAAATGATGAATTAAAAAAAATGAAAGGAAATAATAATCCTTTTTTGTTGAATGCTGTTATTAATTCTCCTATCTATTCATTATTTCTCAATCCTTTAACTTCTTATCTGTTTGCAAAAAAATACTTTTTCGGGCATCATGAATCGTTGGATGCAATTACTACATCTTCAAGTGGAAAATTAATGGCAACAGGAGGAAAATGTTTTAATAAGGGAATTCTTTACAATATGTTTGTCCCGAGAATTTTTCCGGTTCATATTATTGATTGCAATAAAATGAAAAAAACAGGAAAAATAAAAGCCCACTACCGTTCAATAAATTCTCTCTCATTCAACAGCAAAGAAACAGTACTGGCAACAACCGGTAAGGATAATAAAGCAGGAACGGTTAAAATTTTTGAAATTGAAAAAAACAATATAAATTTTTTGTTTTTTCTAACTCCTTTAGCATCATATCAGGCATATATGGTCTTTCGTAATTATTCACTAAAAAATCCCTACCCTGAATACAATTCGCTGAAAATATGGAATACTTCAAACAACAAGTTGATAAAAACATTTGATATTCCATTAAATATTAAATCCTTATTATTCAGTCCTGTTAATGATACAATTTTGTTCACTGATGAGGAAGATAACTTGATCATTTTTGATTATAAGACAGATACAGCAAAAAAACTAATAAAAGGCAAGGCACCTTTAATGTTCAATTCTGACGGAAAATCAATTTATTTTCAGGATGATCAAAATTCAGTGATTCAATGGGATATAGACAATCAAAAAACAATAATGTCATATTCGGGACATAGTGATTCTATTTCTTCAGCTGTGTTATTTTCGGATGGTAAAAGAATGGCAACTGTCAGCTTTGATGGATCGGTTAAAATATGGGATGTGAAAACTGGGAAAGAAATTGCTACAATGTACGCTATCAATAGCGAAGATTTCATTATTAAAACTCCTGATTACTATTATTATTCAACAAAAAATGCGAAAAAAGAAATCGGTTTCACTTTTGGTATTAAATTTTATCCATTTGAACAGTTTGATCTTCAGTACAACAGACCTGATATCGTCCTATCAAGACTGGGTTGTGCATCTGAAGAAGTAATTAATTCGTTTCATCAGGCTTACATAAAAAGACTTAAAAAAACCGGTTTTTCTGAAGATTCTTTTGTAAACGATTTTCATATATCTGAATTAACAGTTGAAAATGCAGATAATCTTCCTTTATCAGTACATGTACCTGAGTTTTCTTTTACTGTCAATGCAGAAGATAGCAAATATCTTATTGACAGAATAAATGTATGGATAAATGATGTTTCAATCTATGGGACAAATGGTCTGCCGGTGCGTGAAGAATATTCAGGCTCTGTCAGCAAGAAAATTTCAACCCTTTTATCTTACGGTATTAATAAAATCCGCATTTCCTGCCTCAACGAAAAAGGTGTTGAAAGCCTGAAAGAAACTATAGAAATCATTTATGCTCCATTGGAAAAAGAGAAACCTGACCTGTATATTATAGCAATCGGAGCATCCGAATACGATGATAAACAATGGAATTTTACTTATGCGGCCAAGGATGCTTTTGATTTTAGTTTATTGTTTGAAAACCAAAAAAGTAATTATAATGAAATTTATGTTACTAAAATTTTAAACAGTGAAGTTACGTTGGATAATATCTTAAAATCCAAAGAGATATTGATGAAAAGTAAGGTAGATGATAAAGTGCTCCTCTTTTATGCTGGACATGGCCTGATTGGCGAAAACTTTGATTATTATCTTGCTACTTATAATATTGATTTTGATAATCCTTCAAAAAATGGATTAAAGTACGAAGAACTTCAGGTGTTGCTTGATTCTATTCCTGCCCGTGAAAAAATTCTTTTTATTGATGCCTGCCATTCAGGGGAACTTGATGATGAAGACGGAGAAAAACTGGTTGTTCAGAATACCGATGATAAAAATGTAGTCTTCAGAGGAGCAAAACCAAGAGATTATAACTCTAAATCAATAATAAGCTACAGCAATTCCTTTGAGTTAATGAAAGAACTCTTTTCTGATTTGCGAAAAGGAACCGGAGCAGTGGTCATTTCTTCAGCAGGAGGTGGTGAATTCGCTTTTGAAGGCAAGCAGTGGAACAATGGTGTTTTCACTTATTCTTTGCGTGAGGGAATTATTTCAGGATTTGCTGACAAAAACAAAGATGAAATAATAACTGTTTCTGAACTGAAAAATTATATGACAAAACGTGTTTTGATTCTTACCAACGGTTTGCAAAAACCCACAATGAGAGAAGAAAACATTGAAAACGACTTTGTTATCTGGAAGAAATAGTGTGAATTCCATTTTAGCTTTATAAAAAATTATTTTTTCCTATTTTTATACCAAAATAAATGTACAGATTGGCATATTAAATTCAATAAAATGGCAGGACATTCTTTATTCCGGAAAAAAACAGTTGCATCTATCCTGTACGATGCTGAAAATAATCAGAAGAGTGGTCCTCAGTTAAGAAAAAGTCTTGGAGTCAGAGATTTAACGGCTCTTGGAATTGCTGCGATTATCGGCGCCGGGATATTCAGCACTATTGGAACAGCAGCTGCCAGTGGAGGACCGGCAGTTTCTATATTATTTATTTTTACAGCTATTGCCTGTGGTTTTTCTGCAATGTGCTATGCCCGATTTGCTTCGTCAATACCAATTAGCGGAAGTGCATACACATACGCATATGCAAGTTTTGGTGAACTTATAGCATGGATTATCGGTTGGGATCTGATAATGGAATATGCTGTTGGAAATATTGCCGTTGCAATTTCATGGAGTGATTATTTTACTACACTTATGACCGGACTTGGAGTTCATATTCCTGAATTCTTTACTGTTGATTATGTCACTGCTTCAAGAGGTTTTAGCGAGGTGATAACTCAGTTGCAAGCAGGGGAGGTCTTTTCTACAATTCCTCATTATCTTCAGGAAGCTTATACTGCCTGGTTGACCGCACCTACTATCGGTGGTGTAAAAATAATTGCCGATCTGCCTGCATTCGGAATCGTCGCAATTATTGCCACACTTGTTTATGTTGGTATTCAGGAAACCAAAACGGCAGGAAATATTATGGTTTTGTTAAAACTGATAATACTGATGGTCATTATTTCAGTAGGTGCATTTTATGTGAATCCTGATAACTGGAGTCCCTTTGCTCCGAATGGTTTTCCGGGAGTAATGAAAGGAGTAGCGGGTGTTTTCTTTGCGTATATTGGTTTTGACGCAATTTCTACAACAGCTGAAGAATGCAAAAATCCAAAACGGGATTTGCCAAGAAGCATGATTCTGGCACTGGTCATTACTACTGTTTTATATGTGATTATAAGCCTGGTGCTCACTGGCATGGTAGATTCCAGTGAACTTGCGGTGGGGGATCCTCTGGCATTTGCTTTTGCAAAACTGGGACTTACACGATTTTCAGGAGTAATTGCTATTAGTGCAATTATTGCAATGGCAGGTGTATTATTGGTATTTCAGGTAGGACAGCCTCGTATCTGGATGAGTATGAGTCGCGACGGACTTCTGCCAAAACGTTTTTCAAAACTTCATCCACGTTTTCGCACACCCGGCTTTTCTACAATAGTAACCGGTTTTTTTGTAGCTATTCCTGCACTCTTTTTAAATCTTACTGAAGTTACCGATCTAACGAGTATTGGAACCTTATTTGCTTTTGTTCTGGTTTCCGCCGGAGTTCTTGTTCTTGACGATAAAAAAAGTAAAGTTCCTTTAACAGGAAAATTTAAAATATTCTATTTAAACTCCCGTTTTTTTCTGCCTGTTATATGGCTTATTGTTTTTGTATCGCTTTATTTTTTAAACAGACAAGGACTTGAGGAATTTATTTCGATGAAAGGATTTTCAGTTGAATCAATTCCTTCGTTAATATTCGCAATAGTTGCAATTATCATCACTTATTTTGCAGTTGTTCGCGAATGGTCGCTAATTCCTTTGCTGGGACTGCTTACTAATTTGTATCTGATGTCAGAATTGGGCGTTACCAACTGGATGAGGTTTCTTATCTGGCTGATTGTTGGTTTGATGATTTATTTTCTGTACAGTATGCATCATAGTAAACTAGGAAGAAAATAAATGACAAAAAAATAAAATTCAAAACATTATTGTATTTTAGCATCTTATTTAAGATTATTTATATACAGGTCTTAACTTTTAAAATGTTTTAATTTTACAAGACAATTATGGAGACCAGTGACAATTTGAAGAACGGTGCAATTTTAAAAGCCAGATGAGTATATAAAAAAAATGAAAATAATTTCATCCTTTTCCAACCTTTGTATTTAATTTTTCATCTTATTATTATATAATATTATGATAGAAAGAGTAATTTTAATAGTGACAATTTATAGTTTTTGTTTTTATTCCTGCAATAAAGATAAGTGGGACGAACCTACAAATGTCCAATTTATTGTAGATATTGACAGAGCATATGGACTAGGTGGCAAGTTAGCATTTTCAAAAGGGAATATAGTTTTGGAAAACTTTTCTTTTGATGGTGACAGAATTCAGGGAGATGATGTTAATTTTACAAATTCATACTCATCGGGCTTATACGTGAGCTATGATTCGAATGTAAAGGTTGGTGAATTGAATTTTGATATACCACAGGGTACATTTACCAGAATACAGATTGCTTTTTCTACTTTTGGTAGTACAAATGACAATCATATTGTAATGGAAGGGACTTATAATGAGGGTATGGGTAATGATTATCCTATTCGTTTTGAATTTAAAGCAAAAGAATCATTTTCAGTTCTATCTCAAAATTCGTCAGGTTCATCAGAGTTTATATTAAAAAAGGAAAGTCC
>JBDRPR010000323.1:0-2859 GCA_043826845.1 Bacteroidota bacterium | reverse complement strand
TTTCTAAGTAGTTTGATCGAAAATACAATGGGAATGAAATACCTGAAAAATTCACCAAATAATAAATTATCTTTTTTTTGTAATACTGCAGCAACTGCCGACGGGATGTTAATTGATAATAAATCACTTTTCAGACCTAACTGGCAAATGGAATTAAGTTTATTGTACAGTCCGTTTAAACAAGTCAGCGTTGCAATAAATACAGGTAAAAAGCGTGTTGTGTTCAATTTTGATCATATCAGATTTCTTTCAGATAATTACATGAATGGTAACATATATTACTGGAACGATTTGAATACTGATAAGGTATATCAGGAGGGCGAAAAATCAGATTTTTTTACTACTACGGGAGGCAAATTTCATTCTTTAACTAATAAAATCAAACAACCGGGTATTTTTTATTTTGAAATCCCTGTAAAACTTCATTTTGGAAAACATAGTTTTGTCGTTCATAATATTTATAAAAAGTTTTTCAATCAGTGGTCTGCATATATGGATGGCGATTCTGACAGCAATGGATTCTATTCAATATATGATGAAGAAATGATTTACTTTTTGAATAATGGAATCGCAAATTACACAGTTGACTATTTCGACAGCGACTTTATGAATTCTACAAACAATAACACTTCCTGGTTTTTTGATTCTCCTTTTTATGCCGGTAATACATTTAAATATCAGTATAACGGTAAAAAGTTTTTTATTTCTGCATCGTGGACAAGATATATGATTGTTGGTTTTGGATCATTTGGAAATGGAGTGTTACATAATAATATTGATGTTCTTTCGGAAAGTTCATCAAATCCGAATCTGGAAAACAACCGGATAGGACGTCTGGATTCAGACCGTTCACTTGTAGGCAGGCTCTTTTTATCTTACAAATTTTCTGACAGGTTTTCGCTGGCATTTCAGTTTAAATATAAAGACGGACAATCATTCACTTCTAATCAGACATTAATTAACAGCGATGGGCATGACAACCAGATTGCAGTTTGGTATATACGCACTAAAGGAGATAACCCGTTAACTAATGAAAAAGGCTCGCGTAAGGATGCTTTTTTCAATTCAATTCTCCGGTTAATTTATAATGGTAAGATGTACAAAAAATATTTCAGTATAAATCTATCAATGTATAACATTTTTGATTTTGGTACAGAACTGGCAGAGTACATCTATCCACCAGATTATTCGACTCACCGGTATGTTCTCGAATTAAATATTCCCAGAGGAATAATGGCATCATTTTCCTATAAGTTTTGATAAAAGTTAATGCAATATCCATTAAGTCTCTATAACTCTAAGAATCACAAAAATTATACGACAAATCGACGAATACCATCTTTTATTTTTGCAATATTAAAATTTATCAGATACCCAAGTCTTTTATAGGAATGTCAATCTGTCTTTGATAATATTTCTATGATGAAATTGAAAATACTAATTATTGCTGTTATTAATTCTGCATACTATAATAAACCCTACTAAATCGGTTTTTTGATAATGAGGTGCAGCAGATAATTCAAGTGGGATTTCTCTTTGACTTTTGTTTATTACAAAAAACTCATCTTTTGATTTATAGGTAAAACCATAATTTATGTTGGCAAATATAGGCCAGTTTTCCGGCGATAAAATATTGCCATCTTCATCTTTACAATCAATAATATTCGTCAGACTTCTTCCCTTAATTTCATGATTATTAAGATCCAACATCTTTTCAGCAATTTGATTTATTGATATTATTTTTAGATTTTTGTTTAATACAATTAATCCTTCAGTCATATTATCGGTAACACTTTGCAGAAAATCCCTGTTTTGTTTCATAATTCTTATAGTATGGCTTGCATATCTGATAAACAAAATAATTGCCAGCAGAAGAAAACTGAACAGAATTAATTTCTCACAAAAATCATAATAGTATTCATACAATGTATTATCAATTGTATATGAGATAATGTATGCAATTTTGACTCCCTCAAAATTAAAAACAGGAATAATTGATAATATATAATTCTCATCTGAGAACTTTGCGCCTTCAGAAAATGAATCATTGGTGCTTAATTTAGGAGATACATCTTTTTTAATATTACGTTCAAGTGCATTAATTTTTTCGATTTCAGTCAGATTATTATTTGAATCGACAGGATTTTTTTCTTCTAAATAATCGTCACTCAAGTTACATATGGCAAATTCTTTTAAATTATTCACTGAAAGAGTTTTTTCAGCAATTTCTTTGTTTATTATAAATTTAAATGAGGAAGGAAAAACCTTCTCCATTTCCTTCTTGATTGCTTCATAGGAAATGCCAATTTCAGCGCTACCGATATGTACATCATTATAGAACATGGGATATACAAAACGATAACCGTGATAGACACTACCGATTTCAAATCCCTGAGTAATTATTTTTTTTTCATTTGCAACCTTCAGAGTATATCTTAATGTTGAAAGGTTATCACCATATAGCCCCGGGTTATAAAATCTTAAAAAACTTGTACAATCAGGTAATTGAAAATGTAAAAAAACCGAACTTTTCTTATTAAAATTCTGGTATGAGGGATTTAACAATCGATACAATTTCTCTCTTGCTTCAGATCTCGTACTTTCATCAGTATTATATGAATCTTTAAATATATCTAAAACCTCTGGTCTGTTAATAGATTCGTCGAAGATTGTCTGAGATAATTTATTGTAACTATTTATAATAACCGAATATGCTATTTGCAATTCATTTGTCATTTTTGACAGATATTGTTCTTTCTTGTTAGTATAATTGTTGTAAAGACTATTTACAATGACAAATTCAATTATTATAAAACTTAAAAAATATAGCAATATACTTATTATCTTTTTAACCATTTT
>JBDRPR010000322.1:0-3401 GCA_043826845.1 Bacteroidota bacterium | reverse complement strand
TACCATATAAAGTTACCATCAATGTCCATCAGAATAATAGCATTGGGTGCCATATTCAATGCAACTGAAAGTTGCTCCAGCAGTCTTTTCTGTTCAGACAAAACCTTCTCACTTCGTCTTTTTACCTGTTTTCTGCTAAATATCAGCAAAAGAAAAAGTAATACTAATAAAATACAGAATATTAGCCACGCAGGTACAAATTCTCTTTCATCTCCAGTTTTCCCTTTTGCTTTTCTCAAACCTGACGAAATTTTGTTTCCATCCGGAGAATAATAAACTTCCGGAAAAACAACAGCATGGACAAAACCATGGACAATCAGGTCAAATAAGCTTGCAACCAGCTCATTATTTTCCATCAATACATTATAATGACTTGTATATATATCTTTTAAAGTGCTTGTGTCCGGATGTTTATCATTTCTGTTTCTTTCATCGCCATAATAATGGCCAAAAACCAAATATGGATATTGATTAAAATATTCTGATAGATTTATAGAATCAAAAATCATTTCCGTACGTTTCTTTTCAGGTTTTATTTCGTTAATTCCCGGATTATCTATAGGCCTCTCAAATAAATACAATGACATTAATATATCTGCTTTTATTGCTGGGATTTTCAATCCGACCGTCAATAACAAAACTGACAATAATGTCATACAATGCATCTTCATAGCCTTTTCATTGAATTCCAATTAATAACTTATAAAGTTATACTATTAAACCCGCAAACACCTATGTAAATACCCCTCAGTAATTCTACATGTTTTATAATATATGCCTTTTCATTCAATCTGGTGGCGAAATCATGGACAGAAATAGTGACAACAGTGTATTTGTCATCATAATTATATTACCGGACTATTGTATGTGGATTAAATGTTTCTCTTTGATAGTCTGAACCCGGTATTTTGAATTTTGAACAGAGATAGTCTATTTTCTATCCGTTAATATAAATAGGCATAACGACAAAAAGCCGAATCCTCACAGAACATTAATTGCGCTGTTATAAATTGTGACTGTTAATACCAGTAATAAACTATCCTTTCTAGGTACAAGTACTTAATATGTCAAAAAAACACTCTATTCAAAATACAAGATAATTTGTATTTCAATCTCTTCCTTAAGTTTGTATTATTGTTGTGTTGAAGATTTTAGGTTTTTTTTAGTACAATTAGGGATTATTAGTAATTATTCATTTTTAAAGAGTCTAAACTATTAAAAAGTTGATTTAAAACAGGGCATCAAGAATCTCATGGCCAAACAACCGAAGCGGTATGTTTGTTTGGTGCCCTGTTTTTATCAAGGTTTGCTTTCATAACATCCGGATTCTCACCGTTTATTTTCACTCCATATAATTATGTTATATATAAACTGCAATTTCATTAACAAACAATTTGTTATTTTCTAATTATATGAATACCTGAACATTTAATTTGAAAGAAATGATTTATAAATATTCCTATGAATAAGTACAATATATAGTATTAAATACTGAATAAAATACCAACTTATGCGTATTTCATTCAGATACATTTATATGTAACTTTTCTTTCTTATTTTTTATCATAAAAGTCATGAAAAAAAACTTTTTAACCCTCATTGCTATTCTTCAGTTCGGTCAGATCTTTTCACAAACAGGATACCCTGTCGAAACTACAGGTCAATATAAAAATCTGGCAATTATCATCCCCGGCATTGACAAAAACAACATGGTCACTGAAATTGATTCAATCCTTGAATCTCACCCTAATATAAGCATTTCACAAGCCGATTATACTTTTGGAACCTATATGCTCACCGTCGGTGAAGATGTAAACATTGACTGCATCAATCAAATTCTTGCTGCAGTTCAACTGACTGCAAGAATAGTTCCGGATCAGAATCCTTCTTATCCGGCAACCTCATGGTCAAAATGGAAGGAAGATGGTATTTTCGAAGGTTTTACACCCGATCAGGAAGTTATTGCCTTGAGGTCAAGAAACAGCAAACAGTTTACCTCCGGTAACGGGCAAATGACCGTTCAGTTCGGTAGTCTCATGCATTACCGTGACAACTACGGCATCTGGCAGGATGTGGATTTCACTGTAAAAGAAAACCGTTCGGGGAAATTTCCTCAGTACTCCTATGCAAACCTTGAACATGAAATCAAAACATGGTACCCGGATCTGCCCGGGGAACAGGGTTGTATCATGCAATTCGGGGATATGCTGCTCAATTGGTGGATAAACCCCGGAGCAGCATTAATCAATGATAACCACACAATTTCATCACAGAAGTATTCCGTCAATACAGCCACCCGTTCAGGGAATAAAATCAGCTACGAAACCTTTTGCGGTATTACCGATGAAATGATTGTACAGGAGAACGGGATCAAGGGTAATATTATCATCAACTCTCCACTGGTCTTTGACGCTGAACCAAATGAGGGATTTATCTCTTTCACACAGTTTATACGACTGGAACCCGGATATCTTGTTTATTGGGGAGGAATACCAACCGGAAATGATTTCTCAGCTGAATCATTTGAAATCGCCCGAAAAAACGACAACCTCAGGTTTTGCTTTGCACCTCTGTTTACTTATGATGCATCCGTTAGTGCCGAGCATGCGATTAAGATTATTTTCGGAAACATGAATATTAAATCTGAGGAAAATAATGCGGGCAATAATGTAATAAAAGGCATATACCACATTCATTTTACCGATAACGGCATTGAAGTCAGCTGCAATATCCCGGCATACTGGTTTTTTGACAAAACAAGGCAATTTCCTGTTACCATTGACCCAACCATTACCATTGGTACAGGAAGCAGTCCTTTTTGTCCTCCGCTTGATGCATACTATAATTATCACCGCGATCAGGCTATTTACCTTCAGTCGGAACTGAATTTTACAGGTACAATCACATCAATCGCCTATAATGCAATAAATGCATCCTCTGATCCAGATGAGATTGATAACCTGAGAATCTGGATGAATACAACGACCCTGGCTCAATTCGGTACCAACGTTTGGCAGACCACTGGTACTTCCGTATTCGGCCCTGCAACTTATACCGCTACGGCAGGTACAGGATGGAAAACCATTACACTTACTACCCCATTTACATATAACAATACTAATAACCTGCTGGTTTCTATCCGCCATGAGGACGGCTCACATGAATCGAACTATAATCGTTATGCCCATACAAATTCAGTGTCCAGATTGTTTTTAACAGGAAGCGATAATTTTTTAAATCCTCCAAACCTTCAACCGGTTTATAACCGCCCAAATATAAGAATTACATACAGCACAACAGGATGTACAACCCCTGGTGCACCGATAAATGTTACTGGAACAGCCACCGGACAGACCACGGCAAACCTGTCATGGTTAGCCGGGACGCCTGCCGGGTCACCG
>JBDRPR010000321.1:0-2389 GCA_043826845.1 Bacteroidota bacterium | reverse complement strand
TCCTCCTTCGAACATAAAACGAATTCTTAAATTTGTCAGCCCTATATAATCCTGAAGATCAATACTTGTGGCAACAAAATTTGCTAAATGAGTGCCTGCCCCCGAGGTGCTTGGTCCTGTATAATTATGTTGCAGACTATTAAAAAGATTAATGCCGGGATCCAATGTGATATTGTAATTTTGGCCTCCATCCAAAGATATTTCAATTTTCAACCAGGCTGTAGCCTCCAAAAAGTAAGCCTGATCAAACTGTAATGTGGCGGTATCTAATCCTAATGTATTAAAAATAGGCGTTTCTAATGACGACCACGTTTGACCCCAAGTAACACCTTTAATTTTAATTTTCGGGTCTGTTAAATCACCGTGAACAATAGCGTATTTTGGATCAAGCGCATTATAGAGTGTTCCATTCATATCCCTTCCGCCACTCTGGTTGGTGGTTTCTGCCCATAATTTATTTTTTTCATTCGAGGAGGCTGCCGGAATAATATTGCTGTCATCGCCATTTACGCGCCAACCTTCAGGATTTGCATAATTAAACATACCACCATTATTAACCAATTGATTATTTGCATACTCGCTTTGCGCTACAACTGTTACTGGAGTACCTAAACAAGCATCAAACACAGTTGCACCTATAATTGTAGGTTTAATATCTGGAGGGATTACATTTAATATAACCCTTGGGGAATATTTAACACAAGTGCTGCCAACCTGAATAACTACCCTCACCAATGTTGTTACCGTAATGTTTGAATAAGTATAAGTTGTTGTGGTGTTTGCAATAGAACTCCAAGTGTATCCACCATTTACAGAAAATTCCCATCGAACTATGTCATCTTGAAATTCAAGAGGAATAGCCAAATTCAAAATAGCACTATTAACTGCCGGAGTGCCCGTATTTACATCATAAGGACAAGAAGTAACATCTATAATGGCTGATGCATTTGCAGGATTATCTGTATCAAGATATCCAGTTAATAAACCTCCGTCAATCGTTGGTGCCTCTACAATTACTGTTGAAGTGCATGTGGCCGTATTTCCGTAAATATCAGTTACCGTTAAAGTTACTGTATTATTTCCAATGTCATCACAGTCAAATGTATTTGGGCTAACACTCCTATTTGCAATTCCGCAATTATCTGTTGAGCCATTATCAATATCATTGGCCGTAATGGTTGCGGTTCCAGTTTCATTGCTTAATTGTACTGTAAAATTAGTTTTGCAACGGGCAATTGGAGCAATAATTTCTGTGACAGTAATAAGTTGTGTAACATCTACATAATTTCCACAGTTATCAGTTACCCTGTAAGTTCTGGTTACTACTTGTGGGCATGTGCCAGCTGAAGTATCACCTCTAAAAGTAACTATCGGAATAGTTGTACAATTATCCGATTCGTCTGTTACAACCGCGATATCAAAACCAGGAGCAGCTCCACTTACCGTAATTGGAGCAGGATTGCTTGCTGTGGGGTTTGTAGTGTCAGCAATGTTTATTAAATGCGTAACTGTTGATGCATTTCCACTGGCATCAGTTACGGTATATGTTCTGGTGATTACAATTGGACAAGATCCAGAAACTCCATCGCTATGAGATACCGTAATATTTGCATCTGCTGTGCAAGCATCCGTAACGGTAATATTTCCTGTTATGGCTTCCAATTCAGTCACTGTTGTTTTGGCTGTCGGCGCCGCTGAGATGCTGCAACCTTCAACGGTTGTCAGTGTGATTGTTCCTGCAATAACTGGCGGTGTGGTGTCCGTTACCGTGATGGTTTGAACATAACTGTTCTGATTTGTGTTGTCATCCGTTGCCGTCCAAGTTCTGGTGATTATTTTATTGTTTCCTGTGCCATTTACAACAACATCAGTATAAGCAATCGTTGGCGTCGCATCACAATTATCTGTTGCCGTGGCTGGACCGTTGGTGTCTGCAGGCAATGAACTGGCTGAACATTCTATGGTTAGATTCGCAGGCGATAATGTAAAGGTCGGAGCCGTTGTGTCCGTTACTGTCACTGTTTTTGATCCTGTGGTCGTATTTCCTGCAGCATCGGTAACTGTATAATTAATTGTGGTAACGCCTTTGTTAAATGTATAAGTGCCTACCTGTCCAGCTGTGGAGGTTTTTACTGTATCTCCACTCAAAGTGTATGCAATGCTTGAACCAGTACAATTGTCTCCAAATGTGGCATCCGTCACTGCAACTGATGCTGTACATAAACCAGATGCCGTATTCGCAGTTTGATTCGTGCCTGCTGTGAGCGTTGGTGCTTCATTGTCTGTTACTGTTACCGTAAAACTACAATCACCGACAAAGACTCCGCCTGGACTAGTCCATTCTTGAAAAGTATTGGTTGTTACTCCAACTGGAAATACTGATCCTGAG
>JBDRPR010000320.1:0-7189 GCA_043826845.1 Bacteroidota bacterium | reverse complement strand
AGGAAATAGTAGTAATCCAACTTTTACTAATACAATAATTTATGGAAATACAATAAATAGTGGTGACAATCAGGTATATCTTAGTAGTGATAGTGATCCTGATTTTTATTATTGTATAGTACAGGATGATTCTTCAGCTTTTACCGGTACTGGTGCAGGAGCTAACTATACAGGATCTTATATGAATAATATTGATACAATCCCGCAATTTGTTTCACCTTCAGACAGTGCAGGAACAAATTTTGATGGTTTGGCAGCAGATTGGTCTTTACAGCCAACATCACCCTGTATTAATGCAGGAACCCCCGATACAACCGGATTGAATTTACCTGCCATAGATTTAGCAGGAAATCCCAGAATTATTGGTGATACAATAGATATTGGTCCTTATGAATATTATTCTACTCAATATTCCTGCCTCGTAGCTGACTACCCCTTCAATGGAAATGCTAACGATGCAAGCGGAAATGGAAACAACGGAACTGTAAACGGTGCTACACTCGCTCCTGATAGGTTTGGGAATGCGAATAGCGCGTATAGTTTTAATGGGAGCAATAATTATATTTCTGTTTCACAAATTGCTAACCTGACAGCAAACCAGACCAAATGTTTCTGGATTAAGCTGGAGGCTCTTGCTTCTAATATGTACATAATTGATGAAGGCAACAACAATAACTGGATACAGTTATATGATGATGATTTTGATGGAAAGCTTGAGTTAAAAACAGGTTGTGTTACAAACGGAGTAAGTATTGTTATAAGTAATCAGGAATTTACTCAGACTGGTACATGGTTCTTTGTCGCAAGCACATTAGGAACAGACAGTATTTTAAAATTCTATATAAATGGCTTATTGGACAATTCGGGCAAGTTGCATAATATCGATAATCCGTCATCAATAGTTATTGGAAAATCAGGTGTAGCTGGGTATTTTTTCAATGGCATTATTGACGACATCCAAATCTATAACTGTGTACTTGACTCTGCTACAATAGACAGCCTTTACCATATTGGTGGGTGGCCATTAGCAGCCCAACACCCTTGCCTTGTAGCCGACTACCCCTTTAACGCAAACGCAAATGATGAAAGCGGAAATGGAAATAATGGTATTGTAAATGGAGCAACACTTACTACAGATAGATTTGGTAATGCAGATGCAGCTTATAGCTTTGATGGGGTGGATGACTTCATTGACATAAGTTGTATAAATCCAAGTACTATTGATTTAAACACTAATGGTTTAAATATTACTTCATGGTTCCAAACTGATGATAATGTCCAAAATGCATGGATAGTACATTTATGTTTTCAAGTGAAAGTAAATATTAATAATGGCATAATTAATTGTGCTGTTAAAACAGACAATGATTGGTCACCAGATATAAGTTTTCCTGTGAACAATGATTGGCATTGTGTTAGTTTTAATTATTTAAAAAACAATAAAATCGAATTATTTGTCGATGGAGTTTTAAGGACTACTCTTTCAATTGCAAATACGAGTTTAGCTAACGAATGTTGGCAAGTAAGCTCTTCTATTGGAAAATACTGGTATTCATTACTACCTGGTTATGACGATTGGTTTTTTAATGGCAAAATAGACGACATAAAAATCTACAACTGTGCTTTAGATTCTTCAGAAATTGACAGCCTCTACCATATTGGTGGCTGGCCCACAGCTTCAAGCTGTATGGTTGCCGATTACCCTTTTAATGGCAATGCCAACGATGCAAGCGGAAATGGAAACAACGGAACTGTAAACGGTGCTACACTCGCTCCTGATAGGTTTGGGAATGCGAATAGCGCGTATAGTTTTAATGGGGTTTCAAGTTATATAAATGTACCTCAATCTTCCTCAGTAAATATTAGTGGAAACCAAATTAGTTTAGTAGCATGGATAAAATGGGATGGTAGTACTAATACAGCCTTGTATATAATGGATAAGTATTCAGGCGTATACAATTTAGCATTAAATGGAGGGAATGTTGGTTCAGGACGTCCAAGGTTTGCATTTTCAGGAGGAGCTAGTGTTTTAGATGATGATTTAAGTGTTTCAGTTAATGAATGGCATTTATTGTGTGCTTCATATGATGGAACTATAGCTAAGATTTATCTTGATAATCAAATAGTAAGTAGTCAAAATTTCAGTAATAGTATTAGTTATTCTGCTAGTGAATTAGTAATTGGAAGTTATTTATTTAATCAAAATCTATATTCTTTTAGTGGCGATATGGATGATATCAAGATATACAATTGTACTATTGATTCTGCCACAATAGACAGCCTTTATCATGTTGGTGGTTGGGATACTGATAGCTGTAATGGATTTGTAATAAATGTTGATTTAATAAATAACGCTACTTGTGGTTCCAATAACGGCAGCGCAGAACTAATTATAACAGGAGGAACAGCCCCATTTACTTATTTATGGAGTAACGGAGATACACTTTCAACAGCAGACAGTCTTTCTGCAGGAATGAACTTTGTTCAGATAACAGATTCGCTTGGCTGTTTTGCAATGGAATATTTTACTGTTAACAGTACAGGAGGTCCAGTCGTAAGTTTAAATTCTCTTACAAATGTTTTATGTTTTGGCGGTAATACAGGAGCAATTGATATAAATATTTCCGGTGGAGTTCAACCCTATACAACAGAATGGAGCAACGGAGCAAATACTCAGGATTTATATAATATTACAGTAGGCAATTATCAGGTAATGGTAACAGATGATAATGGTTGTATGGTCAGTTTAAACGCTACTATTACTCAACCGCCTCAAATAATAATAAGTTTCAATAAAACAAATCCGGCCTGTATGGCAAGTGATGGAGAAATACTTGCAAATGTTACAGGTGGTACTCCAACATACAGTTATAACTGGAGCAATTCGAGTTCATTAAATCCGGTTACAGGTTTAAGTGCAGGGTCATATTATTTAACAATTACTGATATAAATGGATGTACAAAAATTGCAGGAACCAGCTTAACAAGCAATGGAGGCCCGATTATTACACCCGACTCAATAATCCCCGAAGGATGCGGAGGTAATGGAGGAGCAATTTACGTTTCAGTTACCGGAGGTACACTACCTTATGCTTCTTATGAATGGTCAAACGGAACAGCAAGCGAAGACCTTATTAATGTTAGCCCCGATGTATATTATCTTACTGTAACAGACGATGCGGGTTGTATTGCTGTATATAGCGGGGAAATAATTGCAATAGAACCATTGGAACAGCCAATTTGTGTTGTAATGGTTGATAGCGCTACAGGAATGAATCTTATTGTATGGGAAAAAGTACAATCATCAGGGATTGATTTTTATAAAATTTATCGCGAAAGCTGGTATGCCGGTCAGTATGATTGTATAGATACTGTTATGTATGATGATATGAGTGAATATGTTGACCCGAATGCAAATCCTGCAACACGTTCCTGGCGTTATAAAATATCATCAGTTGATTTTTGTGGCAACGAATCACCATTAAGCGAACATCATAAAACAATTCATTTAACAATGAACGAAGGTTTGGGACAAACATATAATCTAATATGGGACCATTACGAAGGATTTCCATATTTCACATATTATATTCACAGATATATGAATGCAACAGGCTGGTTACTTATA
Organism: Bacteroidota bacterium; assembly: GCA_043826845.1. Taxonomy (GTDB): domain Bacteria; phylum Bacteroidota; class Bacteroidia; order Bacteroidales; family CAYTAU01; genus JBDRPR01. The sequence goes on along the minus strand of JBDRPR010000320.1, from coordinate 3,561 downwards.
GATTCGCTTCCTGCTAATCTGACATCTTATACTGATAATCCCGGAGCAATGGGTGGATTACTTTATAAAATTAGTATTAACACCCTAAATGCATGTATTCCTACAAGTACAGTAAAAGCAAACGGAGGACCATACAGCCAGTCAACTTCAAATATGGAAGATAATGGTATTATTATAAGTATAAGCAAAATTGAAGGAGAAAATATAAAAATTTATCCGAATCCTAATAATGGAAAATTTACTGTTGAAATTCAAAACTTTAATAAACCAACAGTAATTTCAGGATTTGATATTACCGGCAATCAGGTATTCAAAAAAGTAACAGCAAGTTCTATAATAGACATTGATATTCACGGTATTGCAAGGGGTATTTATATTTTTAAAATAGCTAATGATAATCAAATCTGTAGTTTCAGGATTATTGTTCAGTAATTTTGGAGGAATAATTAAAGCAAAAATAAGGTGATAAATATTACCTGTCGGTATAAAATAAAAACCTGAACAAAAGTTTGCTTTTATCAAAAGGATGGTTTACTTTTATAAAGTCATAAACCTGACAAAATTCATTTAATCAAGGAGCAAGTAGGCACTCCATTAACCATAGGCTCTTATATTATTTTATGTGTCAATTTTTAAAAAATATTAATATGAGAAATTTTATCCTCACAACAGTTATTGTGTTATGTGTGCTAAATATAAACCTTTTTGCGCAGACACCCGTTGCATGTTATCCATTCAATGGCAACGCAAATGATGAAAGTGGCAACGGCTATAACGGCACTGTTTATGGAGCGACACTAACTGAAGACAGATTTGGAAATACAGATGCTGCATATAGTTTTGATGGTACAGATGATTATATTGACCTGAATACTTCATTATTGGTTGCCAATGAAAGCACAACAATAAGTGCATGGATAAATTTTGATGAAATTGATATTGAGAACCAGCTTTTTTATCAGAGTTGCCCTGATGATCCGGATGTAACAATTCAATTCAGGTTTAATGATACGGGATTTCAGATATTGTTCGGATCTAACCCTGCCTGGCTGGTACCTTATGATTTTACAACTGGCGAATGGTATCATGTAATTATGGAATGGGAGAATTATAATACAGTAACTTTATATGTAAACGGAATGCCCGTAGATTTTCATATTTTTACAAATCCTCTATCTTCAATAGCAGGAAATTATATTTATAATTCAATAATAGGAAGAGGGAAAGGGACCGGCGGATGCAGCTATGATTATTTACAGGTATTTGATGGAACAATTGACGATGTCTCCATCTACAACTATGCTCTGAACCCTGCAATTATTGACAGCATTTATCATTTTGGGGGATGGGACCTTGATACCTGTTATGGATTTTACATTTCAGTAAATACTACAGAAGCATCATGTGGTTCTGAAAATGGTTTTGCCGAAGTGTATGTATATGAGGGTACACCACCATATACATATAATTGGTCAAATAGTGACACTCTTAATTTTGCCGATAGTTTGTCTGCCGGGATGCATTCTGTTCAGGTATCAGACTTGCTTGGCTGCTATGCATTTGAACAATTTGTCATTGAAGATACAGATGGGCACATCGTTACAAATAATACCGTAACTCATGTCACTTGCAATGGTGACAATGACGGAGCAATCAGCATTGATGTTTCAGGAATAGGTTCTGCCTTGTACGATTATCTCTGGTCCAACGGAGCAACCACTCAGGACATCAGCAACCTTCCCTCTGGCAATTATCAGGTAATGATAACCGATCTGCAGAATTGCATAACATTTTGGGAAACAACGGTCAATGAGTCTGCGCCTCTAAATGTCAGTATTTTTGCAACCTCACAGCCAAATTGTAGCAATTCTGATGGTACAATTATGGTAAGTGTGTCTGGTGGTGCTTCACCATATTATTATTATTGGAATACAGGTTCAACAGGTTCTCAGCTTACAAATACAGGAGCGGGCTTATACAGTATCACTGTTACTGATACAAATGGTTGTACTGAGATTGCTGAAACCGCGCTAACCAGTATTGGAGCACCAGTTATATTAGTTGATTCCATAGTATCAGCAAGTTGTGGTAGCGCAAACGGCGGAATTTATCTTACCATTACCGGTGGTACAACACCTTACGCTTCATATGCCTGGACAGACAGTTCATCGTCTGAAGATCTTACAGGAGTATACCCTGGTGATTATGCGCTTACTGTGATGGATGCGGCAGGATGTCCTGCAGTTTTCAGCGCCGAAGTCCCATCTTTTTATCCTGAAATACAGCCTATATGCGTGGTAACTGTTGATACATTGAATCAGACCAACTTAATTGTTTGGGAAAAAGTCCAGTCATCAGGTATTTCTCATTATAACATATATCGGGAAAGCTGGTACTTTGGACAGTATAATTTAGTTGCAAGTGTTCCGTATGATGATATGAGTGAGTACAATGACACCTATGCTGATCCCCGTTTGAGGTCATGGAGGTACAAGATTTCATCTGTTGACAATTGTGGCAATGAATCTCCTTTGAGCGACCCGCATAAAACAATTCATCTTTCAACTGATGTTAGTCTGGGGATGATATTTGATCTTTCCTGGGATCATTATGAAGGATTTCAGTATAGTACCATCAATGTATACAGACATACAAATGCTTCAGGATGGGTTTTAGTTACATCTTTACCTGCCAGCCAGACAAGTTATACGGACGATCCTCCGAATTTATTGGGATTAAGGTATATGGTTGGGGTAAATACACCCGGCCAATGTGTTCCGACAAGCTCAGCGAAAGCAAACGGAGGACCATACAGCCAATCAACTTCTAATATGGAGGATGAGGGTATTGTTATAAGTATAAGCAAAATTGAAGGAGAAAATATAAAAATTTATCCGAATCCAAATAATGGTGAATTTACAGTTGAATTTCAAAACTTTAATAAACTAACAGTAATTTCCGGATTTGATATTACCGGCAATCAGGTATTTAAAAAAGTAACCTCAAATTTTAAAACAAACATTGATATTCATGGTCTTGCAAAAGGCATTTATATTTTTAAAATAGCTAGTGATAATCAAATCAGTAACTTTAGAGTTATTGTTCAGTGATTTTGGAGGAATAACTAAAGCAAAAATAAGGGAATAAGGTTGATATCTGATTTCGTATTATTTTTCACTAAGTGATACTTTAAAAATAACTTCCCAAATAGTTGAGTCCACTCCGAAAAGTAATGAAATCGATAATCAGCAACTTTTCACCCCTGCCTTCCTGCAAAAGGCAGGACAAGTTCCGTGTGAAGTTGCTGAAAATCAGCCACCCTTCAGGGGTGGGGCAAAAGCTGATTTTTAAGATTCTCTTTTCGTAGTGGTCTCAATATTGATTTACTTAAGTTGCTTACATTTGAGGAAGTTATTTTGTTAGTTTTCCTAAGTGATGTTACGCAAAAGTAACATAAAGAAGATTCCTCACTTTGTTCGGAATGACATTGCAGGTCTTGTATCACAGGTCGTGTCATTCCGAATGGAATCCCGAAAGCTTTCGGGATGAAATGAGGAATCT
>JBDRPR010000319.1:0-7625 GCA_043826845.1 Bacteroidota bacterium | reverse complement strand
TTATACGGAGTTCTTCCAAACCACGATAAACTTATTCAATTGAGTTTGTACGAACAACTTATAGAAGCAAAATTTAACAGGCAAATACCTTATGTTTCCGGTGGCTCTTCAGTGACCATTCCACTTATTTTTCAACATTTGTTGCCAAAAGGGATTAATCATTTCAGGGTGGGAGAAACATTGTTTTTAGGTACTGATGTTTATAACAATACTACTCTTAAAAAAATGAACCCTGATGTTTTTAAACTTTATTCGGAAATCATCGAATTAATTGAAAAACCTGTTCTTCCTGCCGGAAAAACAGGAACCAATGTCGAAGGTCATTCTTTTGAATATGATAAGAATTTATTGGGAAAAACATCTTACAGGGCAATTATTGATATAGGCCTGCTTGATGTGGAAGAAAAACATATCGAATCTATTGATAAAAACATTTGTATTGTCGGTGCAAGTTCTGATATGTTTGTTATTGATCTGGGTGAAAATGAAAAAAAATATAAAGTTGGAGATTTAATTGAATTTAAAATGGATTATATGGGAGTCCTAAGGATAATTAATTCAAAATATGTCGATAAAAGGATTAAAGGATAACTTTTCGGTTAATGAGTGAAACAATTAAAAAATTTGAAAAATAATACCCTGATACTATTTATGTAATTATTTTATTTGTTATCTTGCATGACGGATGTTTAGACTTAGAAATGTGCTTTAAGTATAAATAATAATTTTATTTCAGGCAACTATTTAATTTTTTTTTGTCTGAAATATATAATTAAATTCTATAAATTGTTAAAATTCATAACCATAATTTTTGTATTCTTTGCTTTTTTTTGTCAATCTTTTTCTCAGCAAAAACAAGACAGTCTGCTATATAATAACTCAGTTAAACTTGATTTTGTCCCGTTTTATTTTGATTTTTTTGATACACGGGTTCAGATCAGGATAGGGGTTGAATATGAGAGGTATATTTTTACCAGATCATCAATCAGTTGTTATATGGATATCGGGCAATATGATAAATATGATTTCATTAAATACTATGACTTTTTTAACGATAACCAGGGAATTTACTCGATAAAACAGCATATATCAATAACCGGATTTCATTTATTGCCCGGATATAATTATTATTTCCTTAATTCCCTGAAAAAACCTGACAGAAACTTTTTTTTAAGTACTATTCTGGATTTCGGATATTATAATAAAAAATCTGACTACTTTAATTCTCTGACTATTGACAATTATTCTCATCAGTATTATCAGATAAATCTTGGTGCAGGATTAAGCCTCGGTGTGAAAAATTATTACGGAAAACATTTTTTCATTGAATTAAAAACCTCATTGATTGCAAAAATATTTAATCATTTATCTGATAGTGACAGTAATCCTTTAATGTCTCTTGATGCACAGTGGACAAGTCCTGATTATTATTTCTGGTGGATTACAAATTTTAAAGCAGGATATGATTTTTAACAAAAATATAAAACAATTATTTTGTTTAAGTATTTGTTTACTAATACTCAATCTGCATTGCAAAAAGGAAGAAATAACGGATAATACTTATTTTAAAAGCAAAGTTGTTATTCTGGGACACAGGGGAATGGGATTATATTATAAAATGCCAGGAAATACATACGAATCGATTTGTCCGGCTATCGGTATCGGTGCAGATGGATGTGAAATGGATGTTCAGCTGACAAAAGATTCGGTGCTGATATTATACCATGATAAGCTGTTAAAACCTTTGACTACCTGCTCCGGCCGTATTTACGATTTAAACTGGGATGAAGTTCAGGAATGTGAGTACTATGCAGTGAAGAATAATATTTTTGTAAATTCAGTAGAAGAACTGTTCAGTAAATTACCTGATGTCAGTAATTTGTATTTTTCGTTTGATTGCAAAATAGATTATGAATCAATTGATTATATTGTGTATCAACAACAAATGTTAAGGGCAATAAAACGATTATGCGAAAAATATAATATGAATGATCACATTTTTATCGAAGGAAGGGAATCTTTTCTGAACATGGCCAGAGATATGGGATTGTCAAATAAACTGTTTTTATCAGGAGCTTTAAACGAAAGCAATATTGAAACAGCTGTTAATAATCAGTTTTTCGGAATATGCAATCAAATTGATGATTTTGAGGATGATGCTGATGTGGCTCATGCTACCGGTTTATATGTTATGACTTATTCTCCGGTTAATTATTATTTGAATATGTATGCAATTAATAAAAAAATTGACATTCTTCAAACCGATGATCTGATATCAATACTAAGGGAGTTTAACCGATACAATTATGATTATATTATTCCTTAATATGAGCAATAGATATACAAGTTTATTACAATCTTAGCCTATTTTACAACTTCAATAGTTTTCTTGACCACATTGATTTTTGTCTTTTTGGTAAACATATCCATATATTGCCATTGCATCGTAAAAACTTCATTATATGCATCTTCTTCAAAAATCCACCATGTATATGTATCACTTTCATTTTTATTAAGGAGATGATCTCCTACGATCTCTATTCCGTTATATAATGATACAGGGTTTTGAACACTGTCATTAATAATCAGGTTTACATAAAGTGAACGATTTGCAACACCTATATCCGGAATTGGCTTTGTCCCTTTATTTTTGACAGTAAGGATAAACTTAATTGCTGGTTTTTTTAAATTTTCCATTTCACCATAGGGTCCATCATAAATAAAAAATTCAATCCGGCTTTCAACAGTAATTGAGTCAGTAGAAGGTTTGTTTTGTGCGTTTTGTGCATATATGGTTATTGAAAAAAAAGTTGCAAGTATAATAAGGAAGGACTTTTTCATGCTCTGTAAATTTAAATTTATTGATGGATGCATCATTAAATGGTTTTCCATATTTCTTTGTCAAAAATTTCTTATTGTCAAATAAAAGAACAATAAAATTATCAATTATTGCGATTAGTATATATAATTATTTATTCTCCTTAAAATTATTATCAGAACACAAAAGACTATTAAAAATTGATATTCTGTAATCAGACGATCCAATATCGATGTATGGGCTATTAACCGGAATAATTATGAATATTTAATGCACTTAAAAAATTATTTAGATATTTTAAATTTGTATATATTTCTGACTGACTTATATAGGTTCAATCCCTTGCGAAATCGATAAAAACTCAAAATATTATTTTCCAATTTATGCAGACTGACTGATGTTATTGCATATATTTGTGCGAAAAGTTTCATATATGTGATTTATGGTAAAATCTCATCAGACTGGTTTATATACATGATCAACATCAGTATAACGATTATAGATGAGTAAGGAGGATATAGCATGATTAATGAAAAAGAAAAAACAATACTTCTCGTAGAAGATGATGCAATCATCGCAATGATGGAAGTAATGACTCTGCAAAAATATGGATTTAATGTAATAACTGTTGATACAGGCGAAAAAGCAATAGAATCGGTGAATAAAAATTCAGATATTGACCTGATTCTTATGGATATTAATTTGAATAAAGGTATGGACGGAACGCAGGCAGCTGTATTAATTCTTGAAAAACATACTCTTCCATTAATATTCTTATCATCACATACTGAGCGTGAAATAGTCGAAAAAACTGAAGGGATCACATCCTATGGGTATATCGTTAAAAATACAGGAGATACTGTTCTGATAGCTTCAATAAAAATGGCCTTTCGGCTTTTTGAATCAAGGATAAGGGAAATGGAAAGCGATGCATTCAGAAAAAGAATCTTCGAAAGTTCTATGACTCCTATTATTGTAATGGACAGTTTGACTTTTAAATATATTGACTGTAATCCTGCTGCAGTGTCTATTTATGGCTTTGCTTCCCTTGAAGAGACTCTGAGTAAAACATTATTTGATGTATCTGCTAATTACCAATATGACGGCATAGATTCATTTGTAAAGGCCAGACAATATGTCAGCACGGCGATCGCTGACGGACAACTGGTTTTTGAATGGCAACATCAACTCCCTGATGGAAAATTATGGGATGCCGAGGTTCATTTAATGAGTTTTTATTCAAAAGATCAACTTTTTTTGCAGTTTACACTTAAAGATATTACAGAGCAGAAGAAAGTTGAAAATACCTTGCGTGAATCAGAAGCCAGATATAAAGCATTGTTTAACTGTGCTGCAGAGGGTATTCTTGTAGCTGATTTGGAGGATAAGAAATTCCGGTATGCTAATCCCGCTATATGCAGAATGTTCAATTATTCGAATGAAGAAATAATTGGGCTGGGAGTTAATGACATTCACCCAAAAGAATCGTTGAATCTTGTTCTTGCTGAGTTCGATGCTCAGGCGAAGGGCGCAAAGACATTAGCACATGATCTTCCATGTCTTCGCAAAGACGGTACCATATTTTATGCTGACATCAATACAACTCCGATAGTTTTAGACGGTTGTAATTGTAATATTGGTTTTTTCAGCGATATTACGCAACGCAAACTGGCAGCGGAAGAAAACAAATATCTCCTTCAGGAAAAAACATTATTGTTGAAAGAAGTAAATCACAGGATAAAAAATAACATAACTTCTATAGTAAATTTGTTAACTATCCATTCCGGTTCAATTAAGAATTCCGAGGCATCATCCTTTATACTGGATGCAATTGATCGGATCAAAAGCATGCAGTTTCTATATGACAGCTTAATAATCAGAGAAAACTATTTTGATATTTCAAGTAAAGTATATTTTGAAAAACTTATTGATACTATTATTTCTCTTTTTCAAAATGCAGAAAAAATTGTTATTGAAAAAAATATTTCTGATTTTATAATAAGCTCAAAAGTAATTGTACCTATTGGAATAATAGTAAATGAAATAATTACAAATGCAATGAAATACGCATTTGTGGGCAAAGAGCAGGGAATTCTGAAAATATCAATTTCCAGGGTTGAGAACAAAATATCAATAATCATTGCCGATAATGGAATAGGCCTTCCTAATGAATTTGATGAAAATGGTAATAATGGATTTGGATACGCACTTATCGAAATGTTGATTAGACAAATTGGAGCCTCCTTTAAAAAGGAAAGCAACATGGGTACCAAATGTACTATTGAATATGAATTACCATGTTATGAAATTGCTTTACAATAAAATAGTAAACTTGAGTCCGCTCTGAAAACTCATAAAACTGAATTTTAGGGACTTTACACACTTAAAGGGAAGTCGCTGAAAATAAGCCACCCATTAGTTCCTGATAGCTATCGTGAGTGGTAAAACGAATTTTCAGAAAAGAGACTCATCGGTGTACATTTAAACTTCAGAACTCCTGACCCTGTAATTGTAATTCAACTGATTGTAGCTTTATTTCGCAAAATGAAACTGCACGACTCCGAAGGAGTCGACGTGCAAATGAGTGAAACGAATGCAGCACGGGGGTATGAGAAACCCCAAAATGATTTTGGCGGAAAATTTGCCTTTTATGCAAATTTTATGACAAAATCAATGTGTTTCATTTTGCGAGAGGTCAGGAGTTCTAAAACTTGAGAGCTCACCGAAGATAATCGATATTCATAAATCAATCATTGTAATACTCTTCCCTTTGGATCCCGATAATAATCGGAATGTAAGGCTGTTAACTCTTAATTACTTTCTCCACCATCACTCCTTCAACAGTTGTAAGTTTTATCAAATATATACCTTTGGGCAATGAGCTTAAATCAAGTTCATACTTTTGACTTTTGTTATTTGACTTTTGACTTTTGACTTTATCAATGAAAATTTCTTTTCCATAAATATCAAAAACACTAACATTTTTAATTTCTAATTTTTCATTATTAATTGTAATTACTCCTGTTGTGGGGTTGGGGTAGATTTTAAAATTATTAATTGCTAATTGTCCATTACCAATAAGTATTGATAAATCATAAAAATCAATAAAATTAAAAGCATAAATAGTCTTTGAACCTGAAGTGCATATTATTGTTAAATAAACCAATCCATTTCCCGAATATACACCACTATAGGGGTATAAAAAAGAATGAGTAATAGAAGTTCCTTCTTGCCAGAAAATCCATGTAAAAAGAATATCATTACCAATAATTGTTGCATTTGTAATCCATGCACTATCAACCGGTAATGAATTATTAAAAATACAAGTATCAACTGTAGTGCTTAATGTATCGGAGAAGCTTAAACTATCAAGAGGATTAGTGATCGTATCAAATAGTGAAATATTACAATTAATATTATCTGTTATTGTTAAATAGTAAATGCCACCACATAAATTACTAAGAAGCGAATCTGTTGTTCCATTATCCCAAATAAATGTATAAGGTGGTGTACCTCCAGAAACATTAGCCAAAATTGATCCATTGCAATACCCGTTTCCTGTAGCATTTGTTGTTATTAGATTAGCTGCCGGTTCGCTTATATATAATGTCATTGAATCACTTGTTGCAAAGCATGGACCTGTTGGGTCGTTTGAACTTATTGTTAATATAACACTTCCGTTTGTAATATCATTAAGGCTTGGATTATAGTTTGGTGTTAATAAAGTAGAATTACTAAATGTACCTGTACCGGAACTTGTCCAATTAATAAACATTGCAGATCCTCCCATTGTGCCTGGTAAAAGATATGAATTACCAGAACATATTGTTGTATCAGGTCCTGCACTAACAATTGGAGCAGCAAATATAGTAATAATTACATTATCACTTGCAGAATTACAGGTTCCATTTCCTGTTGATATCAATGTTAATATTATACTGCCACTCATAATATCTGTAGCACTAAGAATATAATTTGCATATAAATCAGTATTTGAAGGATTAAAAGTACCACTACCAGATGTGCTCCATATTCCTCCCGTAGCAGTAGTTACCGAACCATTAAGAATTACCTGTTCATTCTCACATATATTTTGGTTAAAACCTGCATTAACTGATATTGCCAGAGGCTCAACAACTATAATATTATCTGTTTGTATATCACTATCAAAATCTGTTACTTCTACAGTATAAATAGATACTGCACCACATAATGCGTTTATTGTGTAGGGAAAATCTACCGCTAAAAGTCCATTGTAATCTGTAAATCCTCCACCTAATTCTGCAGGAATATTTAATCTTATATCAACAGGATATGTTGGTGTTCCGGTAATATTTATTGTTATTGAACCATCGCAATTACCATAACACAGAACATCTGTTGAGCTTAGAGAAATTGAAAAGATACCTTTAGTAGTTGTCTGAGCATTAATAAAAAGGATAAGAAATAGTAAAGTTGTGAAAAGTAGAAGTTTTTTCATGATATAAAGTTTTAGTTTCTAATAGAAAGATTCTGAATAAACAATAATGCTTCTACAAAGATAAAAATAATACTGTTTTTATTTAATAAACACTCGCTGAATATTTAACTTTTCAATAACTTAATTTTAACTCTGTATTAACTTATTTTTTTTATAAATACATCTATGTTTGTAGCATAATTAAAATTGTAACTATTCAGCTTGAACAAAATGTTGATGAATTTAAAAAATATATTTGATTTAAATAGTCGGCAGTCCTCAGTCAGCAGTCGGCAATAATGTAAATAATAAAAATAAAATTAAATCACAATGGCAACTGGATTTAGA
>JBDRPR010000318.1:0-12002 GCA_043826845.1 Bacteroidota bacterium | reverse complement strand
TTATCCTAATAATTGATTGTAATATTTTAACAAAAATGCATTTTTATTAACAACTAATTGATAAAATCATCAATTTCTTTGAAAAGAGGGTCGAAAACATAAAACTGAATTGTCACAAAATCCTTATTGTCAATATATGCATAGAGAACATTAGGGTCATATTCATATGGTTTTCCATCCAGATTATAGGCATCGTATGTCGGAGGCATTAAAAAAGCCTTTAAAGATTTGGTTTTCCCAAAATTATCTGATACTTCCAGAATATAATAAGGGGTTGAGTTGATGATAGAATCCATAACAATTTTATCAAAACCTTGTAATAGTGACTGATATGATATGTTTTTAAAATATGCAAAGTATGTTTTGACAGAAACAGTATCAAATTTTTCTACCATTTTACTATCCGATGACTCAAGTCCAAACCTGTTATCTCCGTAACTATATACTTTAAATGATTTTGATGGATTTCCGGGATTTTGGACTTTAATATAAGTAATATCGCTGAATGAGTAATTAAAAATTTCTGACGAGCGCCAAAGTTCTTCTTCAACAAAAAAGCGTGTAGATAAATATCCGTTAAATCCGGGTATATGAACAACAAAAGCAACATCAGAGCCTTCCAAAAGCATGTATGTCCCAAAATTATTTGATGTTGGTCCTCCTACATAAAAAACTTTTACCTTTTTATCGCCTTGAAAAACTTCAACTTTCATAGATTGAGTTGCTAGTCTTTTAATTATTGTATTGTGAGCAGATTTTGGAACAGGTGATTTAACATCCATCCTGCTTAAAGTCTTTAACAAGGTATATATTGCATCAGGTCTGGCTTTAAATTTATTATTAACCCACCAGATACCATTTTTTCTTTCAAGAAGTACTTTATCATTGGATTTATTAACCATAAAAATTTTTGTAACAGATGAAGTGTCTTCAACGGCAAAGTCCCTTAGTTCCTTATTAATTGTAGCATTTTTGTTATTCATTATCAATATCACCGAAGCTACCATTAAAATGATCACGATAAGAAGTATAAGTCTGTTTTTTTTCATGCAATTAATTTGTTAAAAGTTTTATATTCTTCCGTTTTCTGAAGTACTGTAATAATAAACCAAATACAATAATTATCATAACAGGTACTAATATATTTATCATTTGCCATTTTAATTTTTCATCTTTAACTTTTAACCTGTCCATTAATCTAAGCTTCAATTCCCGCGTTCTTACTGACATCACACCCTGATCATCCAAAAGATAATTCACGGAATTTAGGATGAATTCAAGGTTTCCTCCATAGTAAATGTTTTCAAACCATTCATCTGAGCCCAACGGAAGGGGAATATATTGTCCTCCTCTTCTTATGATAGGATTTCTTATAATATCACCATCGGCAACAATTATCATCTTTGTAGGTTTGCTTTCTTCCTGAAAACTAATTAAATCATTATCGGCAAAATTTTGATCCAGATGATTATTAAAAAAGGATTCAAATTTACCTTCAAGTAAAATAGCAACAGGTTGATTTGATTTTGCGAATTGCCTTGTGTCCGGTTCGGTTCCAATAATATCCAAACTGACACGCACAGGAGCTGTCAGTACTTTTGTTTTTTCTGATGTAAACAAAAGATAAGTCTTTTTTACATTTGGATTTTCGCCAACAGCATCAATTGTACTCACAAATTGTGTTTTAATTACATCCATATTTTTTGTTATCGGATGATTATTTGAAGGTGCGATTAACGGGAAATATAACCATGGCATAGGAACAAAATTTGGTTTGGCTCCTGCGTATGACGTGTTTATTGGCAATACTCCGCATTGGATATCCTGAATAATATCAGGATTTACTCTGGCTCCATATTTGAATAACTGAGGATTTATATTGAGATCGTTCACAAAAGCCATAAAAGAGCCATTGAATCTTAAACTGTCTGTATCTGCAGTGGTTCCCTCAACAAGCCAGAGAACTTTTCCTCCGTACATTATATATTGATCAATAATAAACTGATCATATTTTGTAAATGAGGTATCCGGTCTTGCAATAATTATCAGATCATATCTGTTTCTTACTTCAGATTTTGTAGAGTCAACCATTACCCGTTCCCTCAGGCTGTTTAATTGCCCTTCAATTGACAATATTTCGATGCTGTATTGTTCTGCCAAAGCATCCAGTGCACCTGTCATATATAACTCATTTAGTTCACCATGACCTTCGATAATCCCAATTTTTGACTTACGTTCTTTCTGTAATTCACTAAATGCTTTAATGAATTCATATTCTGTTTCCTGTGCTGAATTATTCAGATTTTGTTCAGCAGTATATCTTTTGTTATTCTTTAAGAGATCAACCGCAACTTCATTATTCCTGTATTGCACCAATGCTCCGGGAATAAGAATTTGTTGAGACATTTTTCCGTCTGCATCCTGTTCCTGAATATTTGTTGGGATTAAACCTTTATCCTTTAGTTGTAATAATATCTCATTCTGGGTTTTCTGGTCTTTATCTTTTATTGGGTTTTTAAATTCGTACTCAAGATTATCTTTTGCATAAACTTTAAATTCGTCCAGCATTTCTTTTGTATTATTACGGAGTCTTTTAAATCCGGCATTTAAATCCCCTTCCAGATATACTTCGATATATATTACGTCATCCAGATTTTCCAGCATCTCAACCGTGGTTTTGGAAAGTGTATAGCGTTTTTCGGATGTAAGGTCAATTCTTGTATAAATGTACGAAGCAATAATATTACTGAATATTATAACTAAAAGCCATAATAACAGATTAAAATAGGTTCGTTTTTTTATCTTCTTAATATTCATTATTATTTCCATTTACGACTTTGAAGTTTCAACCGGGAAAGTAAAATAAACAAAAAGATTACACTGATAAAATATATAACATCCCGACTGTCAATTACACCCCTGCTCATTGACCTGTAATGATCATTTATTCCGAGTTTTATAATAAAATCATCAAATCCTTTTGCAATATTCAATGAACTGATTGATTCAAAACCAGTATAAAAAAAGAATATAATGATTATAGCTATTATAAATGATATTATCTGATTTTCAGTTAAAGAAGAAGCGAATAGACCTATCGCAACATATATTGCAGCCAGAAAAAAGAGTCCGATATAAGACCCCATTATCCCCCCTGAATCAAGATTACCGGGAGGACTGCCTAAATGATAAACAGAATAGTAATAAACCAGAGTGGGTAATAATGAAAATAGAACCAGAACCAAACCTGCAAGATATTTTGCAATTACAATTTTAAAGTCAGAAATTGGTTTAGTTAATAAAAATTCAATAGTACCAATGCGCTTTTCTTCAGCAAACAGTCTCATTGTTATCGCTGGAACTAGAAAAAGAAATATCCATGGTGCCAGAATAAACAGACTATCAAGATTTGAGTACCCTGCATCCATAACATTAAATTCACCCGGAAAAACCCACATGAAAAGACTGTTTATTACAAGAAAAACTATGATCACCACATAGCCTGTAAGGGAACTGAAAAAACCTCTGAATTCTTTCAGCAGTAAAGTAAACATATAGATCGGTTAAATTTCCGCAAATTTAGTCAAATTTTAATCATTATTCTTAAATGAACTATTCAGGTTTGAATAATCTTGTTACCGGCAGATAAAAAGCAGATTACAATTCTTAATTTTTCTTAAAAATTCTACAGGTAAGGCGATTCACCTGACTTCATCAAAATTAAAAATAGTCTTCATGCAATAAAGTTTGCATAATTGCCAAAAAATTAGGAATTTTGAAAAAATAATGGATAAAAAATGCATTCAGACAACCAATTAAAAGATCAGGCAAACAGAGTCTGCTATTTAAAAACGTCGAAGTATGGAGATTTATCCGGCTTTCAGACGGATTTATCAATCCTCAGGATTGACTTCGACAAACGCAAGGACTTCGAAGAACTATAGGGAAATATTATTAAAAAATGTACTTTTGACAATAGTTAAATTTTAAGCAATGAAACTGCTGATAAAAAATATTAAATCATTAATACAGACAGAAAAAAAAACCAGAAAATTCGTTTCAGGAAATGAAATGCAGAAACTGGGGACAGTTAAAAATGCATATCTGCTTATCGAAAAAGATAAAATATCAGATTTCGGGCCTATGAAAAATTGTCCTTTGGTTGCTGATAAAGTAATTGATGCCACAGGAAAACTGGTATTCCCGTCTTTCTGTGATTCACATACACACCTTGTTTATGCCGGAAGCCGCGAAATAGAATATATTGATAAAATAAAGGGACTCAGCTACGAAGAAATAGCAAAAAGGGGAGGAGGAATTCTGAACTCAGCAAAATTGTTACAGGAAACATCAGAAGATAGCCTTTACGAACAATCAATGAATCGCATTAATGAAATTATCAGTCTGGGTACCGGTGCTGTAGAAATAAAAAGCGGTTACGGACTCACAACTGAAAGCGAACTGAAAATGCTTCGTGTCATTAAAAGAATTAAAGAAAACTCGCCGTTTACCGTTAAAGCAACATTTTTAGGTGCGCATTCCGTTCCGGAAGAGTTTAAAGGTCAGCAGGGAAAATATGTTGACAAAATAATTAATGAAATGATCCCCGCAGTGGCTGCCGAATATTTGGCTGATTATATTGATGTATTCTGCGATAAAGGATTTTTTACTGTTGAGGATACTGAGAGAATTCTTATGGCAGGAATGAAATATGGACTGAGAGCCAAACTTCATGCCAACGAACTTGATTTTTCAGGAGGAATACAGACAGGAGTAAAGTATAACGCATTATCAGTGGATCATCTGGAATATACAGGAGATGCTGAAATTGAATTATTGAAAAACACTGAAACCATGCCGGTTTTACTGCCCGGAGCAGCATTTTTCCTCGGAATGACTGACCCTCCGGTAAGGAAAATGATCAATGCAGGTTTACCGGTTGCTCTGGCAAGTGATTATAATCCTGGATCATCCCCTTCGGGAAATATGAAACTGATTATGTCATTCGCTTGTGTAAAACTCAGAATGTTGCCCGAAGAAGTTATTAATGCAGTTACCTTAAACGGAGCTTATGCCATGGGATTGGAAGATACTCACGGAAGCATCGCAGTCGGGAAAAAGGCAAATGTCTTTATTACTAAACCAATTCCGGGTTATGAGTTTTTACCTTATGCATATGGAAGTGATCTGATAGATACTGTAATTCTTAATGGAAAGGTAATCTGCTAAAAAAAGCCTCTTCTAATCTGAGATTTTTACAATTTTAGTTGTACAGTAAATTGTTATTTTTACATATTTTTCTATCAGCAATAAAAGTCTATTCAATTCTTTTTTTGCAATTATTGTAAATAAAGTATTGATACTCTTTTTTTGATTCGCAAAGCGATTTTAGGTTTTCCAGATTTTTTTCAACGATATTACTTATTTTTTCATCAAGAAATACTCCATGTATTTTTTCAAACGGGTATTTGAAATTTATAATATCAATGCTCCATTTAACCAGAATCTGATTGTTTTCCTGAATTAAAATAAATTTTCCTGAAATTTCTTTTTCTTCCCATTGAAACTGTACACATGAATCAGTACCAAATAATGTGTCAGGAAAGTCTGAAATATTGCAATTCTTATTCTCTGGAAATGTGCACCATTCTTCCCATTGGTCAATTTTGGAAATATAATTAATTATTGTTTCTGAATCTGTTTGAATACGTATATGTTCTTCGATGTGTACGGTCGATGGCAGAAATTCTACAATTATCAAAATTGTGAAAATAATAGTAAGAAGGCTGGTAATTGAAATTTTGACAAATTTGGTCATGATCAAAGAATGTGAAGAAACAGGTTTTAATTTCCTTTTAATCTTCTCATTGTTTTTTCGGCTTCATCTTTTTTTATCAAACCAATTATAATTAATTCTGCACTGGAATAGTTTGTAGCAAGAGGAATGTTATGCCTGTCGCAAGTGTCAAGTAATTTACCAATATCAGGATGATGAGGTTCTGTAATATCAGGGTCGATAAAAAAGACAAGCAGGTCAATTTCTTTTCTGATAAGCATATCCGTAATTTGTCTATATCCTCCTTCTCGTCCTCTCATAAGGTGCTTGACTTCAATGTTTTGTTCCTCAAGGTATTCTGCAGTCCTACCGGTAGCAATGATTTTTACACCCAATATCCATGTACGATGTGTTTCAACAAATTGAGCCAGTACTGTCTTTTTTGCATCATGTGCTATAACAGCTATATTCTTCATTAATAAATATTTTTATATAATTATTTTTCACAAAATTATTCTATTTCCAGAAAAAACCGAAATAAAATTCAATTAGTCAACGAAAAGATATTTTTCTCCATCAACAGTTCCAGATTTTATATTTTTATAATCAATAATTTCTATTGTTTTTTTTGTCTCATTATGAGCAACAATACTTAAATCTGAATAATGAACTTCTTTCCCTAAAGCGAGAAAATAAATGTCAGTATCCGTTTTTAAAATAAACTGATGTTTTGCAGAAGCAAGTAGTTTTTCAAAACTCAGTTTATTTAGTTTCAGTTCTTTCATAAACAAGTTGAAAATCTTCTTTTTTTTTATTTTGTAAATATAATGATAAATATTTTAAAATATGTTGTATGATAATGATTTTTCTATTATTTTTATTACTATTTTTAAAGATATTTTAAAACTAAAAATCAGTATATTATGATACATGACCTGCCAAAATTGAATTACGGACTAGAAGCACTAGAACCCTATTTAAGTAAAAAAACTCTCGAATTTCATTATGGTAAGCACCACCAGGCATATGTTAATAATTTAAACAATCTGGTAACAGGAACCCCTTTTGAGAATGTAAATCTCGAAAAAATTGTCAGGGAAGCCGATGGAGCAATCTATAATAATGGTGCTCAGGTTTGGAATCATACTTTTTATTTCAATGGACTATCAAACAATGGCGCAAAGCAACCAAAGCAATTTTTACTTGATTCAATTAATAATTCATTTGGTTCGTTTGACCTTCTTAAAGAACAATTTACAAAAGCTGCCTTGACTTTATTTGGTTCGGGTTGGGTTTGGTTGGTCAGGAAAAATGATCACTCTCTGGAAATAGTGCAGGAAAGTAATGCTGGAAATCCTTTGCGAAAAGGCTTAACTCCAATTTTAACCTGTGATGTGTGGGAGCATGCATATTATCTGGATTATCAAAACAAAAGACCTGATTATATTCAGGCTTTCTGGAATTTGGTGGACTGGAATATTGTTTCAGACCGGTATTAATTCAGTTTTGTTAATTAGTCTTTTAAATACTCAATTGGAATACATGTTTATAAAAAAGATAGTAGGACTTTATACCCAATATGTTTTTTCACTATCTTTGAAGTGATTAATACGAAAATTCAATACAGATGAAGAAGTTATTTTTCTTTTTGTTAGCAGGTCTTTCACTGATGATTTCCTGCGAACCTGACGATCCTGATGATTCTACTGATGATCCACGTGATAAAATTGAAAATACATGGAGATGTGATGAAAACAGTCAGGTCTTTTCAACAACTACCTATACAGTTGATATTAAAAAAGATGCGACTTCTGAAGACAAGGTACTTATTTATCGATTCTATAATCTTGGGGCTCAGAAATTTCTTAAAGCCACATTAAACGGGACGTCATTAACTATCTCAAATCAGATTATTGATGATAATATAATTAGTGGTAGCGGTTTGATAATGAATAATTTTAAGAAAATTCAATGGACCTATTATGTTGATGATGGGAGTGGAGTGAGTATTGATACTGTTTCTGCAGATTACATTCCTGCCTATTAGAAAAAAGTACTTAAAGTTTGAAGTTTTAAGTACTTAAAGTTAGAAGTGGTCAATACTTAATTCAGATATTTTCTGTGTTAATAAGTTTTCTGAGCATATTCATGGCAGTTAGGCTAGTCTTGATAATATTTCTTTCTCTGTTTTCCCCGAAGTTAAATTTTTCAGCAACTGTTATGTTTTTAGAACAAACTGCAATCCATGTCGTTCCAACAGGTTTATCAATAGAACCGCCATCAGGTCCGGCGATTCCTGAAGTGGCAATCGAATAATTTGTATTGTAAATTTTAAGAATATTTTCAGCCATTTTTTCTACAACTTGTCTGCTCACTGCTCCATGCATAGTAATTAATTCTTCAGGAACGTTTAATATATTTTTTTTAATCTCATTTGAATATGCAATTACTGAACCTGCATAATATCTCGAAGATCCGGGAACTGAAGTAATACGATGAGCCAGATGACCTCCAGTGCAACTTTCTGCTGTTGATAAAGTTAAATTATTTTTAATAAGCAATTTTCCAATGGTTTCTTCAGGCATTTCATCATCATAGGCATAAATAAATTCGGGAATAATTTTATTTAATTCGTCTAATTTATCAGAAATCAGTTTGTTTAAGTGATTAATATCGCTTCCTTCAACAGATAATCTTAATCTTATAATACCTGGCTGAGGAAGATATGCCAGATGAATATTTTGTTTATTTAAACCGGTTTCCCATGTAGTCAGTTTTTCGGATAACTTAGCTTCAAAAGCGCCCTGAGTCATTACAACTTTATGAACGATATATGTTTTATTGTATATTTTTTTTAATCCGGGAATAATTTCTTCCTTCATAATTGTCATCATTTCAAAAGGTACGCCAGGTATGCTGATGATAACTTTTTTGTTTTTTGTAAACCACATTCCTGGAGCGGTACCAACGGAATTTGGAAGTAATCTGCATTTTTCGGGCACCATTGCCTGATTATAGTTGTTATCGATAAGTTCAGTAATTCCTCTTGAAACAAGCATTTTTTTTATATTATCAAGGGTTACTTCTGAAAAAACAAGTTTTGTTTTGAAAAATTTGCATAAAGCACTCTTAGTAATATCATCCTTTGTCGGTCCCAATCCACCTGTAAGAATTACAATGTCAACATCATTAATTGCAGAATTCAAAGCTTTTATAATATGTTCATTTTGATCTCCTATTGAAGTAATCCGGAAAACATTAATACCAATATCATTTAATTGTCTGGAAATGAATGCAGAGTTTGAGTCCAAAATCTGACCAATTAAAATTTCATCTCCAATTGTAATTATTTCAGCATTCATATTCAGTAGTATTTGTACCTGTTACTCAACAATAAAATTCAATCTCAATTCCTGACCAAAATCACTAGGAAAACTTAACAATTCATCATTTTTATCATTTGAAAGGATTTTGACTTTTCCTGATACACCGACTTTTTCTTTTTCAGTATTCCAATACCACCAGTGTTGCATGATACCGTCTTCCATATCATCAGAAAAAAGAAACTCATAACAACCGGGGTCAAGTTTTATCTGATGAAAATTTTCCTTATCATCAGTATATTTATCAAACAGATAAAGTACCTGTCCAGTTGAGTTTGAAATAATTGTTTTATTTTCAACTGACCGGTTTATGTTGTTAGTTTTTACGCTTATTATAAATTCTTTTGGTAAAACAACCGGTTTTTTAACTTTGGATACTAAGATGTTGTTTAAAGAGTTTTCATCTATTATCTCGTTTACTTTAGTTATTTGTACTTCAAATATTTGTTCATCTGAAAGTTTTGATAAATCGGGGATTGGAAGAGTAATAGTCTCTTTTTCAAGAAAATCAAGTCGGCCATTCCAAATAAAAGTAGATTTTTCTCCAGAATGTAAACCGTATAAAATATTAACCCTTTTCAGAATATTATTTCCGGTATTTTGAATTATAATTACAGGATTTGAACATGATGGGTTTAATCTTGTATATTCCTGTTTATTGGCAGGAGTAATAATGTCAATTATTGCACAATCTGTTTGATAATTAGGAATTCCATATGAAAACAACTGATGTGTCATTTGAAATTCACCATCTTTCTCTCCATTATCTGAATATGGTTCAATACCGTAATCAAATTGCAAAGTATCACCGGGTTTGATTTTTTTTGTCAGCTCGAAATCATATTCATCCACTTTTGTTCCTGGACACCATCCTGCCCTGTCGAAAGGCCACGTGCCACCCTGTGGATAAATCGCATTAAAACCGCAATCTTTCCATACATTCCAGCGAAACAGCACTTCCTTGTTTGAATAGTATGTATGAGTTTTACTTTCCCACTCACAACAATTTCGCGGACCATTATGACCATGTCCGGAAATTATTGCACGCAACATATATGCAGATGCATTTATATTCAGTATAATTTCTTTTGTTTTTAATATGCTGTCATTTGAAAGATGTTCATATTTATAAACTCCGAAAGGATATATATTTTCGACTGACAGCACATTTCTTACCGGTTTTCCTATAATAAACAAGAATTTTAAATCCAGCAATTCCTGATTGTTGCCAGAAATAACATCTGCTTTTCCTTTAAGAATCGGAGAGTAGTCTGTAATGTCATACTCCCATACCCATCCAGTCTCTCCGCCAAGATTAAGTCTTTTTCCATAAGGAGTTACAAAACTTCCAATACAAAAAGTGTCATTTGAATTTTCTTTTGGGATAATAATTTTAGTATGCCATATATAATCCCATTCTCCGCAGGGAAAAGTGTCAGCTTTTGTAGATTTATCGCATTTTAATGTTTGCACCATAATAATTTTATAATATTCAGTATTTATATCAGGAAATTCAACTGTTTTTTTATACTGAGTATTCCAACCTTCCGGTGAAGGATCTGAAAAAGAAAATGCCTGAACAGTAATTGTATCACCAATCCCAAACATAAAAGAGACTGACCATAATAGAAGTAAAAATGTTGAAAGTGATTTCATTTACAATAATAATATTTATGGACAACAAAGTTTAAAATTTTTTCTTGTTATTTTGCTTTAAAATTATTTTTATCTTTGTAGTACCAATTATAATGGTCGTGTAGCTCTCCCGATGGTTATCGGGAGGACAGAGCAACAAAGAAAGTGAAATTTGTTGCACAAAATAATGGTCGTGTAGCTCAGTTGGACAGAGCAACAGCCTTCTAAGCTGTGGGTCCCAGGTTCGAATCCTGGCTCGATCACTAAGAAAGTAAAGCTCTCCTGAAAGGAGGGCTTTTTTCTTTTCCACACGAATCAAATTTATTTGAATGAGTAAGTGGAAAAGAAAAAAGTCACAAATCGAAGATTTGAGCTTTACTTTCGGAATTCGGAGCATCTCAGGATCATGAAATAATCCTGGCATAAGCGAATTATAGATCGAATGCACAAGAAAAAAGTCACAAATCGAAGATTTGAGCTTTACTTTCGGAATTCGGAGCATCTCAGGATCATGAAATAATCCTGGCTCGATCACTAAGAAAGTAAAGCTCTCCTGAAAGGAGGGCTTTTTTCTTTTCCACGAAACCTCCGTCATTAGAGGAGAATAGGCGTACTACCTCATTAAGCCTTTGAGTTCGAACTTTATTTTCTGAAAAAAAATTCCTTGAGGGAAGGTCGAACTCAGGATAATCTTTTTCATTTCGGGGTCGATGGAAGAGTAGTAATTACTGAGATTTATGACAAATTCAAAAGCGGATTTGATTTGTTCGACTACATTTTTTGAAAAAACCCTTATTTCCGATAAGATTTTGTTCTGTTCAAGTATGTCTTTTTCATACTTGGATTTTAGCTCTCTGTAATCTTCCGCAGAAACAAGGTCATCCATAAATTTATCCTGAAGACTTGACAACCTGCTTTTAATAATTTCTATTTTCTCTTTAACAATTTGTGACCTTGCTCTTCTACTGTCTTTGTTGTCATTCAATAAATCCTCAAGTATGGTTTCAAAAATTTCTCTTGAACTCTCGTCAAATGATATAGAATTCAGCTGTTTTTCAAACTGTTGATTAACCATGTCAGCACTGAATCTAACCTTGCAACCATTTTTACAATGGTAATAGAAATATCTTACTCCCATTTTGCCTCTTGAAGCACTTCCTGTAAGCTTTTTTCTACATTCAGGACAAAAAAGAATTCCTCTTAAAGGA
>JBDRPR010000317.1:0-2111 GCA_043826845.1 Bacteroidota bacterium | reverse complement strand
CGGGCTACGCTACACCCCGATTATTTATCAACCGGGAGTTTATACCCCATTTCATTGGACTTCTCCCGAAAAATTTTATGCAAAAATAAGATAATTCGCTTAAATTCTTAACAGATTTTATTAATTTCTAAAATCCTTTTTTGGTTCTTCTATCCTCTCCTGCCTGAACGATTGAACATACAGTAGCATCACCGGTGACGTTTACAGTCGTTCTTAGCATATCAAGTGGTCGGTCAACAGCAAATACAAGTGCAATTCCTGCAGCAGGAACCCCAATTGATTCAAGAACGACGATTAGCATTATTATTCCTGCTCCAGGAACAGCAGCTGATCCGATAGATGCAAGAGTTGCCGTCAAAACAATAGTTAACTGTTGCATTAATGAAAGATCCATGCCAAATGCCTGAGCAATAAAAACAGCAGCAACAGCCTGATATAAACTTGTTCCATCCATATTAACTGTTGCTCCAAGTGGTAAAACAAAACTTGATACCTCTTTATTGACTTTTAAATTTTCCTCACAACATTCCATAGTTACAGGCAATGTTGCAGCACTGCTACTCGTGGAAAAAGCCAACATCTGTGCAGGAAAAATTCCTTTCAAAAATTTTCCTGGTTTTTGTCTGGTAAATATTATAATAACAAGTGGGTATATTATTAATACCATTATTATCAGACCAATTACAACTGTTAATAAGTATAATCCAAGAGCAGAAAATAATTGAATGGTTTTCTCAGGTGAATCACCTGCTACTTCAACGATAATTCCGGCAAAAAGGGCAAGAACACCTATCGGAGCAACTAGCATAATAATATCAATGATTTTCAGAATAATTGCATTCAATCCGTTAAAAAACCGGACCACTTCTTTTGTTTTATCTGAAGGTACCACCATCATTGCAATTCCAAAAAGTATTGAGAAAAATATTACCTGAAGCATATTTTTGTTTTCAGATGTAGCAGAAATCAGATTTTCCGGAACAATTTCGACAAGAAACTGCAACGGACCTGTTTCTTTGCATATTACAGCATCAACTTGTTTTTGCTGAGCTTCTTCTTGAAATTGCACAAGCAGATCTTCCTTAACCTGTTTACTAAACGCCTCGCCTGGTCGAGTAATGTTTACAAGAAGAAGTCCAATGCATACAGCTATTGCTGTTGTAATTAAATAAATAGAAATCGTTTTAAAACCGATACGGGACAGATTGGATATTGCTGACAAACCGGAAATTCCGCTAATCAGTGAAGCAATGATCAATGGAATTGCAATTAGCTTTAAAAGGTTCATGAATATTGTACCGAATGGTTTTATGAAGTCCAGTGTAAAATCTTGAAAGCCATAACAAACGGCACAAATACCCCAAATTATTCCAATAACGATTCCCGTTAAAATCTGCAGATATAGCGGAATTTTTTTAAACATTACAATTTAGTTGCAGGTTTTATTGCAACTCTTGCATTGAGAAGCATCATGGCCATGAATATGAGCATTTAATTCCTGTTCAGTCGCATTTCTGACTACAATCACTTTGCCTCTGAATGCCAGAGATTTTCCTGCAAAAGGATGATTAAAATCCATTTTTACTTCATTGTCAGTAATTTCAATTATTTTTCCGAATAATTTATTACCATGCTTATCCTGCATGGGGACATTCTTTCCAGGTGCAACTACATCTTTATCAACTTTTCCATTAATTTCAAATGCAACAAGAGGAAGATTCATTATTTTATTATCGTCATAATTTCCATATGCTTCTGATGAATCAAGAATATATTCAAATTTGTCATTCTCCTTTAATCCTTTAAGCTTGTTTTCAATGTTTTTCAGCAATTTTCCTGAATCAAATAAGAAAGTAAAAGGATAATTTTCGTTAAAGGATTCAATTAATTTTCCATTAAAATCATTTTCAAATAAATCATATGACAGACTTACCATTTGGTCTTTATTTATTTTCATCCTGATATAATTAAATTTTATAAATGTACTTGTTTTTCTATATTTCAGATAAATTAGCATACAAGAAATACGATTACAATAATACAAATAATTTGATTATCAAAGCTAATTATTCCTGCTAAAAGCTATAAGACATACTCTTATTTTTACTGAG
>JBDRPR010000316.1:0-27069 GCA_043826845.1 Bacteroidota bacterium | reverse complement strand
TAATGAATTTATTTGTCTCAAATCTATATTTCAAGATTAAAGTTGGTATTATTGGATAATTATG
This sequence comes from Bacteroidota bacterium, assembly GCA_043826845.1. Classification (GTDB taxonomy): domain Bacteria; phylum Bacteroidota; class Bacteroidia; order Bacteroidales; family CAYTAU01; genus JBDRPR01. The sequence goes on along the minus strand of JBDRPR010000316.1, from coordinate 27,005 downwards.
TTTCATGAGATCTGTTAAACTATAGTATGGTGCTTGTAAAATTAATAACTTGGGATTATTAGCAGAAGCAATTTTTGCTGCAAGACCAGTACCTATTGAGTAACCTATAACAACGATTTTATTCTCATTGTACTTCGTTTTCAATTCATCATATGCAGTTTGTATGTCCTGATACATTTGGACTTCGCTATTTATTTCACCTTCACTTTTTCCAAAACCTCTATAGTCGAGAATGAAAACATCATAATTTAAGTCTGTGTATGTTTTAGCTACTTTGCCCCAAGAACTTAAAGAACCAGCATTTCCATGCAAGTAAAATATTAATCCCTTAGAACTATCTGCCCTAAATAGAAGTCCATTTAAAAATAACTTGTCTAGTGTCTTAATATTTACTTCCTCAAATTTTTGTTCAAAATTGAATTTGAAATCTTTATTCAGTTTTTCAGGAAAGAAGATAAAATTTTCTTGAAAAAAGTACAAAAGTCCGAAGACAACTGTAAAAAATACAAAAAGAAAAATTAAAATTCTTCGCAATATTTTTCTCATAGATATTCTTCTTTAATAAAGTTGCACATACCGTTACAGCCATGAGGCGACGCATAACCCTGATTTATATGCCAGTGTAGCCGAGCGTATTAATTTTTTATTGATTTTCTAGTTACTGTTTTTTTTTCAGTTATTACTTTTATAATATATATCCCTTTTGGCTCATTTCTTAAATCTATTGTGATTCTTTCATCATCAACTTCAGTTATAAGATTATGTATTCAGCAAGCCCGACTGAAAGCCGACAAAAGTATTATTTGGCACTGACATGGTATCTTGTCCGGCTTCATACCCGACAAATGTATTATCTGACTCCTATAAATCTCCGTTACCTGCATTAAAACCGACAAAGGTACAATGTGTAGCAGTAGTAATGCTTAATCCTGCCCCTAAGCCTACAAAAATATTGTCAGGATTATCCGTGTGCCATAACACATAATTTCCCCCTATTCTGTATCCATTAGCACCTGTAGTAAGCGGATTAATATTAATATCTCCTTTGTCAACATCAAGTTTAAATGAAGGTAAATTGTGCCAGTCCAAAAAACTCAAAGTTTCAGGCATTATTAAGAGTATTGTTATTTAATAATGGATTTGATTGAATTAATAAGTCACTAATTTCAGTATATATGAACCAGTTTCCCGTTATACTTTAATGAAGCGTTTCTTTGTTACCTTTTTCTTAAAAAAATTTTACAAAAATTCAAGTAATGCGTAAAAATTAAAGCAGTTTTATACTTTTGTGAAATCATGCAGAAAAAACAGAGAATTATTATATCGGTTATCAATGATCTGGTTACAGACCAAAGAGTGCACAAAGTCTCAACCAGTCTAATAAAAAACGGATATATGGTAACTCTTGTCGGGCGAAAGTTGAAATATAGTCAACCCATACAAAGACAATATAAAACCAAAAGAATGAGGTTGCTTTTTGTCAGAGGTCCTTTGTTTTATGCATGTTTCAATTTCAGGTTATTTTTGTATTTACTATTTGTTAAAGCTGATATTTTTCTGGCTAATGATCTGGATACATTGTGGGCAAATTTCCTTGTTGCAAAAATCAGAAGAAAAAAGCTGGTTTATGATAGTCATGAATATTTTACAGAAGTACCGGAACTTATAAACAGAAATTTCTCGCGAAATACCTGGCTAAAGATCGAAAAAAGGATACTCCCGAAATTAAAAAACTGTTATACTGTTTGTCAATCTATTGCAGATGAATATAACAAAAAATATAATATTAACATGCAGGTAATAATGAATTTGCCTGTTTATAAAGAATTAGTACCCCAAGCGAAAGAAAATCAGCCTGTAAAAATAATTATTTACCAGGGAGCTGTTAATAAAGGACGTGGTTTGGAACAAATAATATGTGCAATGCAGTTTATTGAAAATGCAGAATTTCACATTTATGGGGAAGGCGATATTTATTCAGACATACAAGAACTTATTGAAGAGGTAAAGGTTGGATCAAAAGTAAAGTTAATGGGCAGATTTCCTTTTGAAGAATTGCAGGATATCACTAAGTTGGCAGATTTAGGCGTTTCACTTGAACAAAATATGGGTTTGAATTACTATTATTCCTTGCCCAACAAGTTGTTTGATTATATCCAGGCACAGATTCCGGTTTTATGTTCAGAATTTCCTGAAATGAAAAATGTAATTGATAAATATAAAATTGGTCAGACAATAAATAATTTTGATCCTGAAAATCTTTCAAAAACAATATCAGAAATATTAAACAACCCAGTCTTACTTAATACCTGGAAAGAAAATTTGAAAATTGCTGCAAAGGAGTTAAACTGGGAAAAACAGGAAAATAAGTTACTGTTGTTATTTAATCGGTAAGATCATCAAAATTTATTGCCAGTTTTTCATCTGCAATTTCAAAAAGTTTACCGTTTTCACATTTAATAGTACGTGCAGGATATTTTTTCAGCAGACCGTAATTATGAGTAGCCATTAAAACTGCTCTGCCGTTTTTGCTGATATTCAACAGATTTTCCATTATTTTATCAGAGCTTTCGGGATCAAGGTTCCCTGTGGGTTCATCTGCAAGAATTACTTCAGGATTGTTTAATAATGCCCTTGCAATGACAACTTGCTGTTGTTCTCCCCCTGAGAGCTGATGAGGCATTTTATTGATGCACTCTCTCATATGGACTTTATCCAGGACTTCATTAATACAATTATCAATATCTGTTTTATTTTTCCATCCTGTTGCCTTTAAAACAAAAAGTAAATTGTTATAAACTGACCTGTCGGGCAATAGTTGAAAGTCCTGAAAAACAATGCCAAGTTTTTTTCTTAATCTGGGAATATTTTTTCGCTTCAATCCATTTATTTTCACACCGGCGATCTCGACTTCGCCATGTTTCAACGGTAACTCTGCATATAGTGTTTTTATCAAACTGGTCTTACCACTACCAACTCTACCGATCATATAAACAAATTCTCCTTTTGACAGGGAAAAATTCACATCAGATAATACCTGCTTGTCTATTTGATAAACAGATGCATTACTAATTGAAATAATCTTTTCAGACTCCATTTTTTTTATTTTACTTATATTACAGATTCAAAATTAGATAAATAAAATAATTTCTTTATAAAAAACCGGACAAGAAATGAACATGCAATTGTTAATTAAAAGATAGTGTCCGGTCATATCAATTTGTTATAATAAATACTTTTACAGCTAAATTAGGAAATATTATGAGTGTAATATATCGCCATTTTTGTTTGGTTTTAATTTTATTTTTTTCATTTTCTGTTTTTTCTCAAAAAACCGGAATTTATACCAATCCTGATAAAGATTATCATAAAGGTCTTGAATTATTTAACAAACAAAAATATAGTGCGGCACAGAACACATTTAATGCTGTTCTGAAGAACAACAATGATGATCTATCGGACATAAAAACAGATGCACAGTACTTTTCAGCTAATTGCGCCATTGAATTATTTAACAAAGACGCAGAATATCTCATCACAAAATTTATTGCAGAACACCCTGAAAGTCCAAGAATTAAAACAGCATACTTTCAAATGGGTCGTTTTCAGTTTCGTAAAAAAAGATATTATAATGTTATTAAATGTCTTGAAAAAGTTGATCCATATGATTTAAACAATGATGAAAAGCCTGAATATTATTTCAAGCTGGCATATGGTTATTTTAATGTACGTAAATTTGAAGAAGCATCCAAATCCTTTTATGAAATAAAAGACACGAAATCAAAATATACTATTCCGGCAATTTACTATTATGCTCATATTGCCTATCTGGAAAAAAATTACGAAACAGCGCTACAAGGATTTCTGAAATTGAAAGATAATGAAATGTTTGAACATATAATTCCGTACTATATAACTCAGATTTATTACTATCAAAATAAATTTGATCTGGTTTTAGAATATGCACCTCCATTATTGGATTCAGCAAGTACAAAAAGAGCACCTGATATTGCCAGAATTATTGCAGAAGCATACTACAGGAGCGAAAAGTACAAAGAATCTCTTCCATATTTCGAGATTTATAAGAAAAAATCAAAGAGTTTCACAAGAGAAGATATATATCAGATTGGTTATGCTTATTATAAAATTTCAGATTACGAAAATGCTGCAAAAAATTTCGTAAGTGTTACCAATTCAACTGACAGTATTGCTCAAAATGCTTATTATCATCTGGCAGACTGTTATATAAAGACCAATGAAAAAGAAAAAGCAAGAATGGCATTTTCATCTGCTTCTAAGCTTGATTTTAATGCAAAGATCAAGGAGGATGCAATGTTCAATTATGCAAAATTGACATATGAACTCGCCTACTCTCCTTTTAATGATGCAATTAAAGCACTCCAGAAGTACGTTGACGAGTACCCGAAATCAGAAAGATTAGATGAAGCATATAAATATCTTGGGGAAGTCTATATGACTACAAAAAATTATAAAGGAGCTGTAGAAACTCTTGAAAATATTCAGGATATTACCGTTGACATTGAAAGGTCCTATCAAAAAGTATCTTTTTATTATGGGCTACAACTAATTAATGATGCCGATTACATTCAGGCAATAATCAATTTCGACAAATCCCTGAATAATGCAAGGTACAATCAGTTATTTAAAGCACAGGCGATTTTCTGGAAAGGAGAAGCTTATTATATGATCAACAGGTTTGACGATGCAATAAAATATTACAATGAATTTGTTCTTACTCAAGGCTCTTATGGTTCGGATATTTTTAATACAGCACACTATAATCTTGGATATGGATATTTTAAAATCAAAAATTATGAAGAAGCAATAGTCTGGTTCAGAAAATATGTTGACAGGATGAAAGATGCTCAGATAGTTGCTGTTGGTGATGCATACAACCGCATAGGAGATTGTTATTTTGTATCAGGAGCTTATGATAAAGCCATTGATTATTATCTGGGGGCGATTAATAATGGGAAAATCAGTATTGACTATGCCATGTTTCAAAAAGCTTTTTGTCATGGTCTGACAAAAGAGAAAGATTTCAATCAAAAAATTGTTATTTTAACCCAACTTGTTAATGAGTACCCAAATTCAAGCTATACTGATGATGCTTTATATGAAATCGGTAATTCGTATGTTGAAATTGAATCTCCCGATATGGCGTTGGTTTATTACGAACAACTGATTGATGAATATCCTAAAAGTTCATACATTAAAAAGGCTTTCCTGAAATTAGGCATGATAGGATTTAATCAGGATGATTACAGTTCAGCAAAAGAAAATTACGAAAAAGTGATAACAGAATTTCCCAATACCGAAGAATTTGATCTTGCTCTTGTATATTTAAAAGAGATATATATAGAACAAGATGATGCTGATGGATATATAAACTATGTGAAGAGTTTGGGAGGAGGAGTTGACATTTCGGTTGCCGAGGAAGATTCTTTAACTTATATAACTGCCGAAAAAAGTTATATGGCAGGAAATTATGTTAAGGCAAAACCGCAACTTGAAAAATATATAAACAAATTTGCTAATGGAAATTATATATTAAATGCTCATTTTTACAATGCCGAATGCGAATTCAGAAATGGGAAGGAACAGGAAGCATTAATATCTTACAATTATGTAATCAGTCGTTTAAAAAACATATTTACTGAACATGCACTTGTTAGGGCTTCAGGCATTAATTTTAAATTGGGAAATTATAATGAAGCATTGGCAAATTACACTTCACTTGAAGAAATTGCTGAATTTAATAACAATATTCTTTTATCCCGAATCGGTAAAATGCGTTGTTACAGATTGCTTGAAAATTATCAGGAAGCGAAGCAGGCAGCAATAAAAGTACTGGCAAAAGAAAAAGTATCTGATGAAATATACAGAGAAGCTCATTTTATTATTGGAAAAGCATATTACCTGAATAATGAAGCTGATGCAGCGTTTGATGAGTTTTCAATTATAAGTCAGGATGCAAAAACCAAAGAAGGTTCAGAGTCGAGATATTATCTTGCAAAAATATATTTCGGTAAAGACGATCTGGATAACGCATCAAATGAAGTTATGGATTTTAATAAACAGGGAACACCTCATCAATACTGGCTGGCTAAAAGTATTATTTTACTGGCCGAAATTTATCTGAAAAAAGAAGATAATTTCCAGGCAAAACATACTTTGCAAAGTATTATTGACAATTACGGAAATAAAACTGATGGGATAATTGATGAGGCAAATGCAATGCTTGCAGCAATAATAGAAACAGAGAACAAAGCGATTCAACCAATTGAGGAAACTCCCGAAATTATTGATTTCGGTGTTCAGGATGAAATTTTTGATCAGGAATAAACAAAATAATTAATATGATAAAAATGAAATCAACAGACTTTTTGACATTTTTGCTAATTTTTCTCATACCTGTATTTGGAAATTCACAGATTGAAAAAGTTATTGATCAATATAAAGCTTACACTCCATCTATTTCAGATGCAAACAAAATAAAATTTTTTCCTGAAATTATTGACAGTACTGTAATAGAAAAAGAAATTAACTATTCAATCTTTACCAAACCTTTATTTGTAAATTGCCGGTTTGATCCGATTACACCGGCAAGAATAGAAGGAGAGCCCTTAACGAAATTGTACCGGTCATATATAAAATTGGGATTTGGTAATTACATTACTCCATTAGCTGAGATCTACTACAATTCAATCCGGTCAAAAGACTTCAGCTATGGACTTTATTATAATCATCTGTCATCTCTGGGAAATCTGAAAATCAGGGATAGTAAAATTTATAGTGGCTATAATGATAATTATGCAGGTATATATGGTAAAAAATTTCTGCAAAATAAGAAAACTATTGGTGGATCTATAGATGCCGGCAGAAACAGTTATTACTACTATGGCTATACTCCACTCTCAAGTACATTGACAGATATGAACAAAGAAGATCTTGACAAACAAAATGTTATATCATTAAAATCAAGTATCTATTTAAAAAACAATTATAGCGATTCATTGCATACAAATTTTGAAACAAACTTTAATTATAATTTCCTTCAGGATTATTACAAATTAAATGAGCAAGAATTTCAACTCGTTAACCAAATCAGTAAATTCTACGGAGACGAACTCTTCGGACTTACCGGTGATATAGCTGTTTACAATACAAATTTATTGAGTGATACTATTACTAACGGTATTATACAAATAAAACCCTGGGCAAGTATTGTAGGCGATGAATGGCGAATTGAAGCAGGTTTAAATTTTACAGCTGATGCATATTCAGATTCGATTTCATATCATATTTATCCAAAAGTACAACTTCAGTATAATGTCGTTGATAATTTCCTGATACCTTATGTGGGATATTCCGGATTCTTGCAAAATAATAATTACAGATTCCTTTTGACCGAAAATCCTTACATCAGTCAGGGCACGAATATTTCAAAAACTAATCATTTAATTGTTCTGTACGGTGGATTAAAAGGAAATTTCTCTAAAAGTACATCTTACAATTTCAAAGCATCATATTCAGTTATTGAAAATATGCTGTTTTTTGTAAATGATACAGGACATATACAGACATTAAATCGTTTTTCGACGATTTTTGATGATGTGGAATTAACCGAATTACATGGAGAAGTTGTATATAAAAAATCTGATGAATGGAATTTTATTATGAAAGGGAATTATTTTCTGTACACCTTGAAAACCGAATTAAGAGCATGGAATAAACCCGATTACGATCTTTCTTTAACAGCTAAATATAACCTTAAAGATAAAATTCTAATAAGTGCAGAAATATTCGGTGCTGGTACAAGATATACAAAGGTCTATATGAATAATTCTGAATTTACAGAGTTTGCTCTCAATAGTTATATTGATGCAAATATTAACATTGAATACAGATATTCAAAAATATTATCAGCATTTGTCTATGTAAACAATATTACTTCAAGCAATTACAGATTATGGTACGGGTATCCTGTCCAGGGAATTAATTTTATTTTCGGGCTGACTTATTCACTATAAAATTTTTCAACATTCAGATGTTAATATAATTGTTTATAAATACACTAATTTTTAATGGGATTATAAGCAAGAAATTCTACATTTTTTGTAGCTTTGCATAATATAAAAATCAATATAAAAAATAAATATAATAAATTTGAAATGAGCGATTTAGTTAAAAACGGTTACGGTGCAGACAGCATACAGGTTTTGGAAGGTTTGGAAGCAGTTAGAAAAAGACCTGCAATGTTCATTGGTGATATTAGCGTAAAAGGTCTTCATCATCTTGTATATGAGGTTATTGATAATTCCATTGATGAAGCATTGGTAGGATATTGCGATAAAATTGATGTGATCATCAACGAAAATGGTTCTGTTAGTGTTGAAGATAATGGAAGAGGAATTCCAACAGAGTTACACGAAAAAGAACAAAAATCTGCTCTTGAGGTAGTTATGACCGTTTTACATGCAGGCGGTAAATTTGATAAAGATTCTTATAAAGTTTCAGGAGGACTGCATGGTGTTGGTGTATCCTGTGTTAACGGACTTTCAAAGCATTTAAAAGCAGAAGTATATCGGGATGGGAAAATATTTGTACAGGAGTATGCATTTGGAAAACCATTGGGAGATGTTAAAACAGTTGGTGAATCTGATAAAACAGGGACAATTATTACGTTTACTCCCGATGATACAATTTTTACCACTACTGAATTTAAATATGAAATTCTTGCCTCAAGATTGAAGGAATTATCATTTCTTAATAAAGGCATCATGCTTACTCTCACTGATATGCGGGAACTAAATGAGGATGGCAGTCAGAAAAATAATTCATATTTTTCTGAAAGAGGGTTACAGGAATATATTGAGTATCTGGATAATGCACGCGAAAAGTTAATTGAAAATATCATTTATATTGAAACTGAGAAAAATGGTGTTCCTGTTGAACTCGCTTTACAATATAATACTTCTTTTACCGAAAATGTTTATTCATACGTTAATAACATCAATACTATCGAGGGGGGGACACATTTATCCGGATTTCGCAGAGGTCTTACCAGAACACTTAAATCATATGCAGATAAATCGGGAGCTACTCAAAAATTAAAATTCGATATTAACGGAGATGATTTTCGCGAAGGACTTACAGCAGTTATATCAGTGAAAGTTGCCGAACCACAGTTTGAAGGACAGACAAAAACCAAACTTGGAAATTCTGATATCATGGGCGTTGTTGATCAGGCAGTAAGTGAAACACTGACAAATTATCTTGAAGAAAATCCTAAAGATGCCAGAATTATTGTTCAGAAAGTGATTTTAGCCGCCACTGCAAGACATGCAGCCAGAAAAGCCCGTGAACTGATTCAGAGAAAAACAGTTCTTTCAGGTGCAGGATTACCCGGAAAACTCGCAGATTGTTCCGATAAAGGCCCTGAAAATACAGAAATATATCTTGTTGAGGGTGACTCTGCAGGTGGAACTGCAAAACAAGGCAGAAACAGAAAATTTCAGGCAATTATGCCTCTCAGAGGGAAAATTCTCAATGTTGAAAAAGCAATGCAACATAAAATATATGAAAATGAGGAAATAAAAAATATTTTTACTGCATTGGGTGTATCAATCGGTACTGAGGAGGACAGCAAAGCTGTAAATCTTGAAAAACTCCGTTATCATAAAATAATAATTATGACCGATGCTGATGTTGACGGTAGCCATATCACCACATTAATAATGACATTCTTCTTCAGATATTTAAAGGAAATCATTACAAACGGATACATGTATGTCGCCACTCCTCCTCTTTATTTAATAAAAAAAGGTCGTGAAGAGAGATATTGCTGGAATGAAGAAGAAAGACAGCAGACTGTTTTAGAATTTGGGAAAGGAAATGAAAGTAGTGTTCACATTCAGCGATATAAAGGTCTTGGAGAAATGAATGCAGAACAATTGTGGGAAACTACAATGAATCCGCAGAAAAGGACATTGAGACAAATAACTATTGATAATGCTGCAGAAGCTGATCGTGTATTTTCTATGCTTATGGGTGACGAAGTGCCACCAAGAAGAGAATTTATTGAGCAAAATGCTACCTATGCAAATATAGATGTGTAAAATACTTCATAAGAAAATGTTATCAGTTTAAATTTAATCATTCGTAAATCTCTCCCTCTTTTTTAACGAGGGGTTAGTCCAATTGAGTGGGCGAAATCCGATAGCTATCGGATTGGAGTCCTATTACAGATGTCCAATCGATATTACACTTCGATTTAATTCAAATAGCAAAAGAATATCTACATTTAAGGAATATTTCAAATAATACTGTAGCAATGAAAATACATGCAATTAAAATACTTTTATTACTATTTGTTTTCAGCGACATTTATTCGCAATCTACTGATCTAAAATCAGATAGTTTATTAAATAAGGCGATTAACATATTTATTGATTGTACAAATTGTGATATGGAATTTATTAAAAAAGAAATTCAAATAGTAAATTATGTAAGAGAGCAGAAGGAAGCTGATGTTTTCATCATGGTGACCAGTCAAACAACCGGAAGTAATGGAACTGAATTTACGTTTACTTTTATAGGGCAAAAAAGGTTTTCGGGAGTAAATGATACCCTGGTATTCAACTCCAATCCTGATGATTCCTATGATGATATTAGACGAGGAAAACTAAATATTTTGAAATTAGGCTTAATAAGGTATATCTCTAAAACCCCTCAAGCAAATTTACTGAGCATAAATTATCTTGTTAATGAGGATAATGATGAACTTATTGACAAATGGAATAACTGGGTTTTTGAAATCAATGGAAACATGTACATGAACGGAGAAGAATCTAGCAACAATTATTCCTTATATTCCTATGCATCAATTAATCAGATAAAAGAAGAACATAAGATAATGATTGGATTATATTCAAATCTTAGTCAAAATAATTATAAAATAGAAGATGAAACGATTACCAGTAATTACCAATCTCAATCTGCCTCATTTTTATATGTAAAAAGCCTGACAGACCATTGGTCTGCAGGAATATCCAATAGCCTATGGAGTTCGCTGTACAGCAATATTGATTTTAATTTTACTGCATACCCTACAGTTGAATATAATTTATTCAAGTATAGCGAATCTACTCGCAGACAATTATGTTTTCAGTATAAAACCGGCTATGTATATAACAATTACATTGATACAACTATATATGGCATGACTGAAGAAAATCTGCTCAAAGAATCATTATCAATTGCCTTTACTATTAATGACAAATGGGGCTCAATTTCAACTTCTCTATCCGGATCACATTATTTCCATGATATTGATATCAACAATATAAACCTGTGGTGTAATATTAGAATCAGAATTGTTAAAGGCTTATCTTTTAATGTCTATGCATATGCATCCCTGATTCATGATCAGATTAATTTACAAAAAGAAGGTGCTACAAGTGAAGAAATACTATTACAGCAAAGACTATTAGCTACGCAATATTCATATTATTGCAGTACAGGTCTAACATATACATTTGGTTCAATCTATAATAATATTGTTAATCCAAGATTTGGAAATTGATTTCTCCTTCATAAACAAAACTTGCAGATCCCTGAAGCAGGATTTCTTTAAATCCTTTCTCTGCATGTTCGTAAAAAACCAAAAGTTTGCCACCTTTGGAATTAATGCAGACAGGTGAATTAAATAAATTTCTTTTTATTCCAAAAGCTAATGCACTTGCCACCGAACCTGTTCCACAACTTAATGTTTCATCTTCAACACCTCTCTCATAAGTTGCCATTGAAATTGTATTATCATTTATAATCTGTACAAAATTCACATTTACTCCATGGGGCAAAAATCTTTTTTGATTACGGGTCTTCTTTCCTTCAGCAAAAACATTAATCAAGTATAAGTCATCAACAAACTTTACAAAATGTGGGCTTCCGGTATCAAGTATATAACCATCTTCTAAAACTTTTACCTGATCAACATCATTCATTTTCAATTTTATTTCACCATTATTCATTATATCAGCGTAATGAACTCCATCAATAGCCTCAAATTGTGCTTTTTCGCTTATAATCCCCAATTTTTTAGCAAATGAAACAACGCACCTGCCACCATTGCCACACATTGTCCCTTCAAATCCGTCAGAGTTAAAATATTTCATTTTAAAATCAAATTTTTCTGAAGGGTAAATAATAATCAGTCCGTCGGCACCAATTCCAAACCTTCTGTGACAAGCCATAGATATCCATTTATCATCAACAGAAAAATCACTGTCATTATATGCATTAATAATAATGAAATCATTCCCTGTGCCGTGGTATTTATAAAATGGAATTGTCATAAACTGTTAATTAAAGTTAATAATTATATGTCAATGTAACAGATTAAATATATTGCACGTTAAAAGTAATGCAAAACTAACAGAAATAATTAAACTATGCATGGAGTAAAATTGAACATCTTGAAAATTCAAATTTACGAGAATCAAGTTCAAAAATTCTGTATCACCCTTTTATTTTAGTGTTTATGAATTTTTGATCTGAATAATTTCAGTAATATAGAAATATTACAACTAGCCAGACCATAGTCAAAAGGTATAATTATTGATCGGAAAAAAATTAAAAAAATATAAATTATGAGAAGTAAAAATATTATCATCACAGCTGCAATATCGATATTATCGGCGGTTTTAGTAGTTTTTTCCTATAGTTTAATGACGAAAAATACAAATAATGAATCTGTAATTAAAAATCAGACTGATTCTGCAAAATTTCAGCTTGCCTCATCAAGTAGCTTTCAATCAGGGTCTTTTACTGATTTTACTTATGCCGCTGAGAAATCAATAAACACAGTTGTGCATGTAAAAACTTCCTATATGACACAAACAGCACCTACAATATTTGATTATTTTTTTGGCGGGAATTATGAAATACAATCGACACCGGTTATGAACAGTGGCTCAGGTGTTATTGTATCGTCTGACGGATATATCGCGACAAATTATCATGTAATAAACGGAAGTGATTATATACAGGTTGTATTAAACGATCAGAGGTCTTATGAGGCAAAAATAATAGGTGCCGACTCTCAGACGGATATTGCGCTTCTAAAAATCGATGAATCAAACCTGCCTTTTATAACATATGGCAATTCTGATATTGTAAAAATTGGTGAATGGGTTCTTGCCGTGGGGAATCCTTTTAATCTAACCTCAACGGCAACTGCTGGTATTATCAGCGCAAAAGCAAGAAATATTAATATTTTGTCAAACTATTCAATCGAATCATTTATACAGTTTGATGCAGCTGTTAATCCGGGAAACAGCGGAGGAGCTTTGGTTAATTTAAATGGGGATTTGATAGGAATTAATACAGCTATTGCTTCTAAAAACGGTTCATTTGTTGGTTATTCATTTGCCATTCCGGTAAATATTGTTAAAAAAATAATTGCAGATCTGATTGAATTCGGAGAAGTACAGAGAGCATATCTTGGACTTACAATCGGGGAATTGGATGCAGAAAAAGCAGCTTCTTTAGGTATAGATGATAAAAAAGGTGTTTATATATCCGGTTTAACAGAAAACGGAGCGGCTATCGAGGCAGGGATAAAAAAAGGCGATATAATTATAGAATTCGGAGGATATGAAATATCATCAATTCCTCAGCTACATGAACAATTAAGCAAGTACAGACCAGGAGATAAAGTCGAAATTGTTGTTAAAAGAGGTTCGAAAAACCAGACATTAATGATGACATTGAGAAATAGAAATAATACTACAGGTATTTTAAAAAATGATCCGATTTCCTTATTGGGTGCAACTATTAAAGACCTTCCGATTGAAGACAAGCAACGACTCCGTTTAAAATATGGCGCAAAAATCACGGACATTCAGGATGGGTCTTTACTAAATGCAGGGATAAAAAAAGGTTTCATTATTACAAGAATAAACCGTCAACCCGTATATTCTGCTGTTGATGCAAAAAACATTCTTGAATCACAAAAAGGAGTTGTTGTTGTTGAAGGATATTATTCTAACGGTATTTCAGCCTATTATACTTTAGAATTATAGAATAAAATGAACAAATTGAACGTTATAATTGTTTATTAAGTAATTATTTTTAAATTAAATTGCTTTAACTATTGACAAAGGTACATTAATGACGTATCTTTGCAGTTTTATTCGAAATAGAAACATAACATATAGTTTTGCCATAATCACATGAGACAGCTAAAAATAACAAAATCAATCACTAATCGCGAGAGTGCCTCTTTGGATAAGTATCTTCAGGAAATCGGAAAAGAAGACCTGATTACAGTTGAAGAAGAAGTTGAACTCGCACAACGTATCCGAAAAGGTGACCGCATGGCTCTTGAAAAATTGACCAGGGCGAATCTCAGGTTTGTTGTTTCTGTTGCAAAACAATATCAAAATCAAGGATTAAGTCTGCCTGATTTAATCAATGAGGGCAACTTAGGCTTAATAAAAGCTGCCGAGAAATTTGATGAGACCAGGGGTTTTAAATTTATTTCTTACGCTGTATGGTGGATTAGACAATCTATTCTTCAGGCATTGGCAGAACAATCAAGAATAGTACGTTTACCATTAAATCAGGTGGGTTCACTGAACAAAATCAATAAAGCTTTTTCAAAATTCGAACAGGAGAATGAAAGAACTCCTTCCCCAGAAGAATTGGCTGAAAAACTCGAACTCCCAAAAGAGAAAGTTGCTGATACACTAAAAGTATCTGGTCGTCATATTTCTATGGATGCACCCTTTATTGACGGTGAAGATAACAGTTTACTGGATGTATTGGAAAACACTGATTCTCCGAAAGCTGATAATGTGTTGATTTTTGAATCTTTAAGTAAAGAAATTGATCGGGCTTTAGCTACTCTTACTGAAAGAGAACGGGAAATTGTGAGGTATTTCTTTGGAATTTCGTGCCCTGAAATGACATTGGAAGAAATAGGTGAGAAATTCGGACTTACACGTGAAAGAGTCAGACAAATCAAAGAAAAAGCTATCCGAAGATTAAGACATACTTCAAGAAGCAAATTGTTAAAAACATATCTAGGATAATCTTTTAAAAAAAGCAATAAAAAAGGGAGTGATTTTCACTCCCTTTCTTTTTTCCATAAACTGTCTATTTACTAATAACCACTTTGTAAATAGCGTTCTGATCAGCAGAATACAATTTAATAAAATATACTCCCTGATTCATATTTGAAAGATCAAGTTGTATAATATTTTTGCTTACTAATTCAGTCAAAAATACTTTACCCAAAACATCATATATTTCGAGTTTAGTAACAGGATTATTATTCAAATTAATAGTTAATAATCCATTAGTAGGATTAGGATAAATTTCAATATCGGATATAATTGGTAATCCATTAACATTAACACCGATAATATTTATATTATAACTAATTGTATCACTTCCGCATGAATTAGTAGCAATAAGAACAACAGTATATAAGCCATCTGCTATATATGTATGAACAGGATCAGGCATTGATGATGTATTTCCATCACCGAATTGCCATAAGTATGATGTAGCATTAGAAGAATTATTCAATAATGTTAAAGTTGGACCGTTAGTACTGAAATAATAAGCCGCAACCGGTTGTAATGCAACACTGAAAGTAAGGGAATTTGAAGTAACAGTACCCGAAATTGCACAAGGTTCTGAAGATGTTAATACGCATGTAACAACATCTCCGTCAGCAATAGCAGAAGTAACATAAGTTGCACTGTTTGATCCAACAGAATTTCCGTTTACATACCATTCATATACCGGAGAACTACCTGGATATAAAGGAGTAGCAGTAAATGTAACCTGATCTCCCTGACATATATTGATACCTAAATTTGAAATTATATCAATATCGGGGGTAACCTGAAGATAAACATTTATTGTCAAATCGTTTGAATTTACCTGTGAAACGCTTGCACAAATTGATGAAGATGTCAATATGCAACTGACAATATCTCCATCATTCAGAGTTGAGCTACTATAAATACTTCCTGATCCGACAGAAACTCCATTTACCTGCCAGTCATAAGTCGGAGTTGCTCCTTCTCCGCTCACTGATGCATCAAAATCAACTACTTCCCCATCACAAACTGATAAATCAGAAGCAGAAATAATAATAGTTGGGGTTATATTGCTACTGACTGTCATTGTAATAAGATTTGAACTTGCAGGACTTCCTGTAGCACACGTTAATGAAGAAGTCAGCTCACAACTAATTACATCACCTGAAGACAAGGATGATGATGAATATGTACTATTTGTACCAACAGGGCTACTATTCAAGAACCACTGATATGCAGGAGTACTACCTTCATTTGTCGGATTTGCGGTAAAAGTCACAAGTTCACCTGTACAAATTGAATTTCCCAAATTTGAACTTATGCTAACACTGACTGGAAGATTTGTCTGAACAATTAAAGCTATAGAATTAGACACTACCATCCCAGGACTGCACGGTTCAGAAGAAGTTAGTTCACAGGTCACAACGTCACCATCAGAAAGAAGAGAACTGCTATATGTGCTTCCTGAACCAACAGAAATACCGTTCACCATCCAGTTATATACAGGACTTGTTCCCTGATCAACAACCGTTGAAGTAAAATTCACAGTTTCACCTGAACAAATAGTAGTAGATGAAGCAAGAATTGAAATTGAAGGATTAACCAACGGATTTACTGTCATTGTTAATGGTGCTGAAGTAGCAGGATTCCCTGTCGCGCATGTTAATGATGATGTAAGAATACAGGTAATCATATCTCCGTCATTCAAACCGGTACTTGAATATGCTGATCCTGTTCCGACTGTAACTCCGCCTATTTGCCATTCATAAGAAGGAGTCGTACCACCATTATCAGGAGTAGCAGTAAAAGTAACATTATCACCTGCACAAATTGTATTACCAAGATTAGACGCAATAGTCACATCGACAGGAATTGCAGAGCTAACAATAATTGTAATATTATTTGACATATCAGGACCTGCGTTACATAGTTCGGATGAAGTAACTTCACAATTTATCACACTTCCATCAGATAATGTAGATGATGTAAATGTATCGTCAGTACCGTTTTGAACTGAAACAGAATTTACAAACCAATTGTAATTTGGTGTAGTACCACCATTTGTTGCAGAGGCAGTAAATATCACCTCGTCTCCTGTACAAATCGAAGTAGTTGTAGCAGTTATATTTGCATCAACAACCAAAGGTGTTTGAATGGTTGCAACAACTGGAGTTCTTGGACTGATACATACTTCATTTGCTTCAATTTCCCAGTCATAAAAATAATAATAATAAACAAGATTGCCAGCGGTATTATCATTGATACTAACAACACCAGGAACTTCATACGGATAGCTTAATACAGCTGTTGAATTTCTGTATAGGTATGGACTTCCAGGCCCCATAAGTTTAAGACCGGTTCCTACAGGAACATCAAAATTTAAATTAATACGGCTAACTCCGGCAGGAATATTCACAGTTGCAGATTGCAAAACATTATCAGATGCATCTGTCAGTGTAATAACCCTGTTTCCTGTGGTTTGTGCATTTACTTCGACAGATAATAAAGAAAATGCAGTTGCACAATCAAATATCAAACCGTGCTGATTTGTACTTATAAAATATCCACCACCAGAAGTACTGTTAGTCTCACCAACATTATAAGTTGTCGGATTAGCAATGTGATCTTCAACATAATAAGTCGTTGTTGCTGGCAAAGAACCAGTAATAAATGGACTTCCCACATTAACCAATGTTCCTCCGGTTGGAGCATTATACCACTCAAGGTCTCCAGTACCTGATGCAGTTAATGTAACACTTCCCGGTCCACAACGTGAACCGTCAATAGCAGTTGGAGCTACAGGCATATTAACAGTAATCATGTCTGTTACAGAATATGTATCATCACCAAATGCATTATAGGCAGTTAAAGTAACAGAATATGTTCCGCTTGCAGAATATGTATAAGACGGATTTTGATCAGTGCTGGTATTTCCATTACCAAAATCCCACAACCATGATGTTGGTCCATTAGTTGATAAATCTGAAAACTGAATTGTTCCAGTACATGTAGATGTAACATCAGAAGTGAAATCTGCATTTGGAGGAGTAGTAGGGATTGAACAGTTCCAGTCCATTTCAAAACCTTCAAGTGTAAGGCTGACATCTGAAACAAAATGAAGAGTAATAGAACCTCCGGTTGAAGAAACAGTAGTTGGAATGTTATTATTACAATATTTCCCAATCAGAGTTGCAGCTGTGGAATTACCATCGTGAATATCAAGATAGTCATAATTACACTCACCTGCTGTTTGTCCTGGTTCAACATCGAAGCTTATGAAATTCAATGATATGCTTGATGCTCCGACAGGACTAATGACAAAAATTGCGTTTTCGTTGTCACCATATACATCAGCACTGCCTCCACTATCAAATAAAGTTCCAGAACAGGATGTCTCAGTAACCGTTCCGGTAGTAGGCATAATAAATTCACAAGGATTTGCCGGGTCAATACTAATATAGTCTGTAACAACTTCGACATCATTTCCGCAAACTCCATTATCAGCAGTCAATGTAACTGTATAATTTCCAAGTACTGTATATGTATGAACCGGATTTTCATCTGTACTTGTTGTTCCATCACCAAAATCCCATAAATAAGAAGTTGCATTTGTGCTTGTATTAGTAAATGTAACAGTTACAGGGACAGCACAAAATACAGTTTCATCTGCAGTAAATGAAGCATTAGCTGCAACATTATTCACTGAATAATTCTTAATCAGGTGATCATTTGCAGGATATTCATCTGTAACTCCGTTAGGATTTGATGTGTAGGCATCAAAAGAATGAGTCCCAAGAGTCAGAGTATTTGCTGGAAAATTAACAACTGCTGTTCCGTATTGAACAAGGTTACCTGACCATGCATATGTAACAGCTGTTCCCCCGTCAATTTTATAAGCAACTGTCACACTTGTAAGGTTGTTTATTCCCATATTTTTAATTGTAACTGAAGGAATTATTGATTGCGGGCAATCATACAAATCCAGCGGGCTTTCAATACTTGTAACCATTGCATCATTATTAGTTGAACCACTAATAATATCTACTGTTCCTATATATGGTTTTCTGTTTTGTTTGGTTACAACCACATCAGCCTGGCCAGGAACTGTAAATGCAGGAAAAGTTAAAGTCACTGAAGTACCAGTTCCTGAATATTGTGCATTTAAAAGAACTCCACTCTGAGAAATAGCAACATAGGCATATTGTTCTGTATTAACAACCAAAGAAGAAGTACCAACAGTAATAGGATCGGTATAGCTTACAGTCAGAACGGTTGGAATTGACAAATATGTCATAATAGAAGGATCTCCCATATTATGATAAATTTCCCAATAATATTTTTTCATAGTAGAAGTAGAACTTTCAACAGCCAGATTTCCGGAATGAGTCATTTCCCTTGCAGTAATAAACCATTGAGAAGTAGGTTCGCTGTGTGTGTGCCATACACCATCGTATGAACCTCTTTCAGTATTTGCATATGTATGAAGTTGAGCATTTGCAGCAGAAATTGACAGTGAATTTACACCAACGCCAAAGAAAAAATCCTCATCCCAATAAGAATAATTTGTACCACCAATGTAATTAACGGCCCCTTTTTCAGGCGCATATAATATCATTTCACCAAAACAATCACCGGGGCTTGTATTAAATTTATTTGACAAACAACAATTTCCTATTATCACAGGATATTTACTTGTATTTGTAAGAGTAGAAATATTTGCCCTTGTAAAAGAAGGATCTGCCCAGCCATCCTCAGAGCAATGAGCCGTATAGTTAGCAAATCCAACACCTGTACTTATTTTTGCCCGTATATCAGCAGAAGCTCCTGAATTGGCTGAACTCATAACCTGATATGGATGCGTTGAAGTCCCATAGAGATAAGCATATACATTACTATACCCGTTTCCCAGAGTAAAATAATTATCAATACCATAGTATATCTGTCCGTTTCCGTGAGAAGCAGCATAAGTACCATCAACACCTGCAACCATTATACATTTATCAAGAAATGTTTCATCAGGCCATGTGTATTGTTCGTGCATTAATGTTTTATCCAGGATAACCTGTAATTCAGATGTAGATTCCGCACTCATTCGCCCAAAATATAACTCAGGAATATAATCTGAAGCACCATCAAATGTAAAATAATATAAATCTGTAGGATGAGTAGCAGTAGTGCCGTTATAATATGGAATTTGAGCAATATCACCAACTAATGTAACGAAAGTTGGCTTTGGAACCTCAGTATTGTACTTACCCTGAATCCATGTTTTAATTGCGGTAGTAGTCGTTCCGATAACGTCAGTATAACCCACAATTACTTTAAAACCTTTTTTTGTTTTCCAAAGAATAAAAGGCTGAAGAGTAGCTTCAAACATTCTATCAGCAACAATAAGATAAGTAATTGGATATACAGTTATAGCATCTTTAGCCTGATCGGGTTCATAATTCAGCAATTGGCTAAAAGAACTTTCGAACATAGGAGAGTAATTATCTCTTTTAATTTGCT
Organism: Bacteroidota bacterium; assembly: GCA_043826845.1. Classification (GTDB taxonomy): domain Bacteria; phylum Bacteroidota; class Bacteroidia; order Bacteroidales; family CAYTAU01; genus JBDRPR01. The sequence continues at coordinate 6,360 of JBDRPR010000316.1, read as the reverse complement.
GTGATGCAGCGATATCTACATTATTAAAAATCACCTCAAATTCTAAATTTGTGTATATTTTCAGAGTATTTGTCACAGGGTTGTATCTGATAGGAGAAATAATTAATTGTCCGATATTGACTCCTCTCATTGTGCCGGAAAATTGAACAGTAACTAATTCATCATCATTAAAATCATCAATTTGATATGCTACCTGATCATAATAAAATACAACATCAGCAGGGTCTGTGCTTTTAGATATTGTAGCTTGTGCTGGCATTAATTTATTAATGATACCATAATCACTGAGTTCAATAATTTCTTCATCATAACTGATAATATTTACAGAAGTATTAGCTCCGTATGGAATTTCAATTAATTTTGATATTACCGGCAAATGAGGTTTTCCCGGTTTACTGAAATTATTTGTAAAACCAGTAACAGTTAAATTATTAAAACTGCCGGCTTCAGTAAAGATTTCATTTGAAACAACCTTTGAAATCATGCTTTTTAATCGAAAACTTGTTGGGGTTTTTTGCAACATTAATAATTCATCATTCTGAGATGAATTTAATTGAATTGTAATTTCGTTTGCTCCAAAAATTGAATAATTGCAAATGAAAACTAACGTAGCAATGCATAGAATTTTTTTCATATTACTTGATTTTGATTAAAATAAATGATGATATAAATAAAATCTTCAATATAATAATGTCAAATGTACAAATAAATGAAAGAAAAAGCAAATAAAATCTTCATAAAAAAACTCTACATGCTACATTTTTGTGAACAAAGTAGATGAATCTCTAATATTTATCGAATTTTAACTATTTTTTCGGTATATATTTGATTATTTGAATATAATTTTAAATAATACAATCCATTTTTCACACAAGAAATGTCAAATATTGTGTTGTCGTCAATAATTTGCACCTCTATAAGTTTTTTACCCAGCAAATCCCATAGTTCAATTTTGTCATATAAATCAAGGCTTCCCTGAAAATAAATTCTTCCGGAAGTAGGATTAGGGAACATTTTATAACTGTTAATTTTTTCTTGTGCAGTTATGCTTGTCGGAAATATACAAAAAGGAGATTCTTCTTCGAAATCAAAATCTCCTCCTGTCCCTATTACGGTTGATAAAGTATTGTTTGTAACAGTATAGCTTCCATCTCCATATATACCACAGCAAATGCCATCTCCATACTCATCATAAATTGTAAAAGTATAACAACCTAATCCGACACAGAATGATTCAGTTATTGTAGAATTACTTGCAAATGGACCACCGGAATATAAAACCTGACTTGTAGAGTCATCAACCAAATCCCATGTAGTTTCAGAACCAAACCAATCAGTAGTAATAACAACTTCAATAATATGAGCATCATCAAAGACATTAAAACCGCTGCTTATGCTGTCATTGAGACTATTTTGATCAGTGCCGCCATTTGGTTCTGAAGTAAATGCATGAAGAATATTATTACCAACGGGAAGAGATATTAATGGAAAATATACAGTGTCTTTTTGATTTGGATTTAACAATCCTGTCCAATTATATGTAACAACACTTCCATTGTTTATCTTATAGTTTACATCCATTTGAGATATATCACATTGTCCTGTATTACCGATAATAACTACAGGGATATAATCAGTAACATCACAGTAAACACTTTCGAGGTTTAATATTGCAAAGGCTTTTGCATCACCGGCAGATACATCAAACTGTTTATTCAGTGTATCACCTGGATTAAAATCATCAAGAAATCCGTTAGGATTACTCGTAAAAGCAGTAAATGTATGGATTCCAAGCGGAAGCGATATTAATGTAAATTCAATTGTATCAGCATCATACTGAACAAGTGAACCTGTCCATGCCTGAGATGTAATAGCTCCACCATCAATATTGTATCCGACATCAACCGAAGTTAAGCTGTCAGAACCCATATTTCTGATTACAACTTTGGGATTAACATCTGCATTTAATATGCTGTGATAATTTTGAGGTACTAATATTTTCATTAGTTGAGCATCATTAATTGTATTATTATTAACAATATCCAAAGTTCCAATATATGGTTCGCGATTTTGCTTGGTTACTACAACATCAGCCACATCAGGGGAAATAAAAGCAGGAAAATTTAAAGTAACAGTTGTATTTGAACCTGTGTATTGTGCATCTAATAGCACACCACTAAGAGAAAGAGCCACGTAGGCATATTGTTCAGTTATAACATCAAGGCTTGAAGTTCCAACCTGTACAGGGTTCAGATATGTAGCATCAATGGCTGGAGGAACTGAAAAATATGTCATGATGGATGGGTCTCCCATCAGGTGATAAATTTCCCAGTAATATTGATAAGCTCCTCCTCCTTCAGCAACAGCAAGATTCCCATTGTGTAAAATTTGTCCATTTGAAATAAACCATTTATCTTCAGTTTCCCCATGATCATGAAAAGCTCCGTCATATGCTCCCAAATGAGTATCATATACAGGATTTGCAGATACAGTGGTAGCACCAACACCCCACCAATAATCCTCATCCCAATATGTACTGTTTGATCCACCAATATGTCCCAATGCTCCTTTATCTTCTGCCCTTAATAAAGCTTCTCCAAAACACTCTAATTCCTGAAATTCATTTGATGAACAACAATTTCCAATTGATAATGGATATTTATGGGCATTAGTCAACCCTGGAATATCAGCGGTAGTAAAACTCGGGTCACCCCAACCAGAGGGACCGCAATGGGCGGTATAATTTACAAATCCAACTCCGTTGCTGATATTACTTATTATAGCAGCTGCAGCACCTGGCTGATCGGAAGTAATTGGTGAACCGGAACCATATAAATAAGTATGAGAAGTAATATTATGAGATATATTAAAATAATTGTCAGTACCATAATTTATTTGTCCGTTTCCCTGGATAGGTGCAAATGAAGCATCCACACCGGAGACTAAAACGACTTCATCTAAAAAAGATGGGTCAGGAAATAAATATTGTTCGTATTCAAGAGTTTTAATAATCTGAGGTTGTAATTGTTGGCTGTTATTTGCAGAAAATCTACCGTAATATACCTCCGGAAAAACATCACCTCCACCGGTATATTCACAATAATATAAATCTGTTACATGGGGTTCTGTAGTACCAGTAAAAACAGGAATCTGTGCAATATCTCCAACAAATAATACATAAGTTGGAGCTGGATCTGATGGAGTAGCAGCGTCATATAAATCCTGAAGATATGATTTTATACTTGTTGTTGTTGTTCCGACATTTGGATCATCAGTATAAGCTTCAATTACATTAAATCCTTTCATAGTTTTCCATTTTACAAAAAGTTCAAGATCTGCTTGAAACATAGGATCAGAGACAATGACATATTTTACCGGATAAGCAGTAATTACATCCTTCTGAGTTGATTTGTTATAATTAATTAATTTTTGAGAAAGCATATTGTCAAAAACAGGAGAAAATTTATTTTCTTTAATTGACTTATTTAAAGCATAATCAACATTTTCAAACTTTATTTCGATCTTAATATTATTATATATTTTAAGAATATTTAAAACAGGATTATAGCTGAATTGTTCAATCGAAATCCTACCAATCTGAATTCCTCTCATAATGCCAAGTTCATCAACTTTCCCATTAGGTCCACCATAATACTCATTTACTTGATAAAATAATTCATCATAAACAAATTCAATGTTATCAGGGTCAATACTTTTGTTAACAGATGGCTGACAAGGGAAAATTTTATTTGTCAAACCCAAATTATTTAAATCAACAATTTCCAAATCGTAGCTGATAATATTCACCTTTATATTAGCTCCATGCGGAATCTCAATCAGTTTATTAAATACAGGAAGATTAGGTTTTCCATACGAATTGTTTTTTGTAAAACCGTCAACCAGCAATTGGGTAAATACTCCATTTTTTGTTTTTACTTGAATAGTGTGGATTTTATCAATTGAATTACTGATCAATATAGAATTAATCTCATCTTGGACAATAAATTCACTTTTTATTGAATTCAGAGTTATTTCCTGAGCGCTGACAAGTATAGTCAGAATTAGTAAAGAAGCTAATAATGTCGTTTTCATAAGATGCAATTTTAATTTAAAGTTTTGTCATATTGATATTACAAACCTATATAAATTTTCTAAGAATATACACAAACATAATGAAAATTTATATAGGTTCCCTGCTCTCCCGATAGCTATCAGGGAGGTCAGGTAAACCTCTGACCGATAAAATATATAATTAAAAGTAAGGAAGAATATAATGCTGAAAGTTCTACTTCAAATATTAATTATTTAGAATCAACTTCTCCGAATAACCATTCAGCATAATAAATGTTTTATCCCCCTTAGCATATTTTGCCTTTGTAATATTAAATTTTAACTCTCTTGAAAATTCATTCTCTCCAATAACATTCTGGTCGAGACATAGAGTTGCAATTGCAGGAAGACTTTTTGCGTACATACCGTTGAAATACAAATTAAAAATGTCATTTTCATTTTTCCCCTTATATTTAATACTTATTGAAATAGTACTATCAACAATGTTTGCAGATTCGATGGTATAGTTTTTCTCCTTTTCCAGACAATTATATTGAGCATCAACTATAAGGTTTTGTAATAAATTTCGATTTGTCTTTCCTGATTTTGTATTACTTTTTTCTTTTGATGAAAAACATGAAGAAAATAAACAAAAACATATTAGAACCGGATAAATATAAATTGTTGTTTTCATCTGTTTGTTTTTTTATCAATTAATGTGCATCACCAATGACTTTAAATCTGTCACCGGTTTCTTTAACAATTCTTTGGTACCATTCTTCGCTGTATCCAGGCTGCTCAATATTTGGTGTAACATATTTATACCCTTCTTTTGATTCTGCAACAGTTTTAACATTTCCATCCATATATTTAACAAATAAGTACTTAAATAGCCATGACCATTTTTTAACAGTTTTATTTCCAACAAACACAGAAAAACCGGTTATAATTTTTATTCCATCTTCATGATTTTTTTCGTAAAAACCCATTGCAACAGAATCAGCTTTTTCGACATATTCGACATAAAGTTTTTCCATTTTTTGTTGTAATGCATATATTTCCGGATGAATCAAGCTCCATCTGGTATATGCAAAATTTGAAACAAGATTAAAAATCCAAAATGCTGCATCAACAGAAAATTCCATCATGGCACCATTACCAACAGCATAAGCTTCAGGAACTTCGGTAATTCCGCAATACATAGGAACATAAACAGTACTTGCAGCATCATCAACACTAAACCAGTTAATGCCACCAATTGGATCGGGCAACCATGAGCGAGCCTGAGTAACAAAAGAAAATCCTGTCTGTTGAGTAGCAGTTGCTCTTTCATTGCAATACGTCTGACTATCAACTTCCCACGTCAATGGTCTCCAGCGATATGGATTCCCATATGGTCCTGCACCGATATCATTTCCCATATATAATTCAGTGCCTTCAAGATGGTCTCTCATAAAATTCATCATATCTCTTACAGAAATCTTTCTGTCTGGTTTAATCCAAAGAGGCATTCTGTTAGATGCATATCCATTACTCTCATTATATTTCACATGACCTTTTGCGTAATCCCAGTATTGATTCATGTCCTTGTTAACAGAATTAAAAAATGCCCAGACTCTTATTTCGCAAAATCTTGCTCCACTAAAATCAACAGGGGCATAGGTATCAGAAAAACTAAATTCCTGATCACTGCCTTTAAACAGACCTTTTTCCCTTGCAAAAGAAATTATATCAGGACTGTGATATGTCATCTGATTTGGATCATCCCATTTATTTGTATTACTAAACGGGAAAGTAGTAATTCTGGCATGATTTGCGTGAGCGCATATATAACCATCAGGAATCATTCTAGCAACCCAAATTGCCCCCTTATTTCCCGGGCCTTTTCCAATAATTTCCATAATCCATACTTCATTTGGATCGGCAATTGAAAAAGATTCTCCTGCACTGCAAAATCCATATTCATTTGTCAAATCGCTGATTACTTTTATAGCTTCACGTGCAGTTTTTGATCTTTCCAGTGCCAGATATATAATATTTCCATAATCGAGTATTGCGGTTGTATCTTGTAATTCAGGTAATCCACCATAGGTTGTTTCTCCAATTGAAACCTGATATTCATTCATGTTTCCAACAACTGAATAGGTATGTTGTACTTGTTTTATTTTTCCTAAAAATTTTCCGGTATCCCATTCATAAACATCAAATAATGAACCCTCCGGGTAGTTTTTTGCAGGCCTATAATACAATTCTCCGTATAAAACATGGGAATCTGCTGCATAAGATATCATTGTCGATCCATCTTTTGAA
>JBDRPR010000315.1:0-7312 GCA_043826845.1 Bacteroidota bacterium | reverse complement strand
GAATAATAATCATCGTACATTTGATCAATTTCCTGATTTAGGTGCATATGAAAGAGTTGAATAGTATTGTATTGATAATTATTATATTATGTATATCAGTATTTTATTCTTGTAAAGTAAATCTTGGTGTTGAAGCGAATTCTCATGATGAAAATTCATTCAATGAGAGAGGGGATTATCGAATAATGTTTTATAATATTGAAAATCTCTTTGATACATTTGATGATAGCTTGACAAACGATGAGGAATTTCTTCCAGATGGTGTAAGACATTGGAATAACACTAAGTATTACAAGAAATTAAACAATATATATAAAGTTATTGTTGCTGTTGGAGGCTGGCAGCCTCCTGAAATCATCGGATTATGCGAGATAGAAAATCGTACTGTGCTGGATGACCTTGTTAAAAAGACCCCTCTTTCAACTTATAATTACCAGATTGTTCACGCTGAATCACCTGATCGTCGTGGAATTGATGTCGCCTTATTGTTTTTAAAGGATAGATTTATTGTTCTGAAAAAGGAATTTATAAGAATTAATTATCCTGATAATAGCGGAACAACCAGAGATATATTATATGTCAAGGGCATCACTTATAAGAGTGATACTTTGCATATTTTTGTAAATCATTGGCCTTCAAGATGGGGAGGGCAAATGGAATCAGAAGATAGAAGACTTTTTGTAGCAAAAACTTTAAGAAATAAGCTGGATTCAATAATTGCTTCAAACGAAAAATCTAATATAATAATAACCGGAGATTTTAATGATGAACCTGACAATAAAAGCCTGACAGAAACTTTACGTGCAAGAAAGACATACGAAAACATTTCTGATTCAATTTTATATAATTTATCTTTTCATCTGTATGAAGATAAAGGAATGGGATCTCATAAATATCAGGGAAACTGGGGTGTTCTGGATCAGTTTATTGTTTCAGGAACTTTATTGAAAAGAAAAAATTCGATACATACCACCATTAATAATGTTTATATTTTTAAGCCGGATTTTTTACTTGAAAAAGACGAAGCTAATGCCGGTTTTAAACCTTTCAGAACTTATCTCGGTTATAAATATAATGAAGGTTTCAGTGATCATTTGCCAACTTATCTGGATATTTTCAAGAAAAATAATTAGAAATATTTTTTTATTTTTTTATTTTTATGCTATCTTTATAGTTTAAAATTAGAATATTGCATTGTTATTAAACCTATATATAATATGAGAATTATTAAATTTTTACTTATCATTTTTTCGCTATTATTTTTTTGCACACTGAGTTTTGCCTCTATTCAAAATGATAGCCTAATCAATAAAATTAATGATGCAACTGATTCTGAAAAAGTTGAAATATACAAAGAACTTGCCTCTCAAAATGCAGAATCAAATCCAATTAAATTTATTGAATATTTGAAAAAAGCTTTAATTATTTCACAAAATCAGAAAGATATTGAAAACGAATACTTATTTCTGATTTCTATTGCAAAAAAATACAGAGAATTAGAAATGTTTGATGAGGTTATTGAGTATTCTAAAAAAGCGTTACAATTTGCAATCAATGAGAAAAATAGCGAAAAACTAACTGATCTGTATAATGAATTGGGTATTGCTTATGCAAGCATGTATAAATACGATGAATCACTTGAGTATTTTAATAAATATATGAAAATTCAGGAGGATAATCTTAATAAGGAAAATATGATTATTGGCTATGGAAATATTGCTAATTTATATATGATAGATAAAGACTATAAAACTTCTCTGGAGTTTAGCTTTAAGGCTGTAGATATTGAAAAGGAGACCAATGATTCTGTTAGTCTTGCTTATACATTGAATAATATTGCTTTGATCTATAAAAATATGGGTAAAAATAAAAATGCCTGGGATTATTTTGCTCAGGCTGAAGAAATTGCCAATATAACTAATAACGAAAATGTTAAAATACATGTCAACAGCAATATATCTGAACTGGCTTATTTGGAAAAAGATTACAATAAAGCACTTAATTATTTAGAGAAAAACAGGATTATGGCTCAGAAAAGTAATTCGGTGAGATTGTTACGTGAAACATATGGTTTTTTTTCTGATCTGTATGTTATCCTGAACGATTATAAAAAGGCTTATGAGTACATTGTTTTATATAATCAACTTAATGATAGCATTGAAAATATTGAAAGTATTAAAAAAATTAATGAACTGAAAATCATTTATGATACAAAAAGTAGGGAAAATGAAAATGAAATACTGAAAAGAGACATTGATATCCAAAAGATAAGCAATTACAGACAGCAGATAGTTATATATTTTTTAATATTTATTTCTTTATTGATTGTTTTACTGATTATTGTATTATTCAATAAATTCAGGACAAATAAAAAATATGCAGTTTTACTTAAAGAAAAGATTTACAATATTGAAATAATTAATACTGAATTAAAAGACTTAAATACTGCATTGGAGTCAAAGGTATCTGAAAGAACGATTGAACTTCAATCTGAAGTAAATGACAGAATTAAAACTGAGCTTGCGCTTAAAGGTGCTCTTAAAAAAGCAGAAGAAGCCAATATGCTTAAAGATTCCTTCTTATCAAATATAAGTCATGAAATAAGAACTCCCTTGAATGCTATAATTGGCTTATCGAGTTTGATGGCAGATAAATTTAATGATGATAGTATTCAGTATTATATAAAATATACAGATGGGATACAACAAAGTAGCAAACGTTTATTGCATTTATTGAATAATATTATAGATTTCAGTATGTTGAAATCAAATACTTACAATCTGGAAACAAAGATCTGTCCGGTAGATATTGTAATAAATAATGCTGCGCAGCTACATATATTTAAAGCAAATGAAAAAGGATTGAAATTTTCTGTACAAATTCCTGAAGATGTTCCTGAAATATATGTTGATCGTGAAAATCTTATAAAAGTACTTTCCGATGTTATTGATAATGCAGTTAAATATACTGAAAAAGGAGAAATTAGGATATCTGTCGAGAAAAATGTACGACAAAAAGAAATTGTTATTTCTATAAAAGATACAGGTATTGGTATTGAGCATAGTTTTCTACCTCATATATTTGATTCATTTTCTCAGGAAAATGACAGTTATTCAAAGATATATCAGGGGGTTGGAATTGGCCTTCCTTTGGCAAAAAAAATGATAGAATTAATGAACGGCCGACTTGAAATATCATCTATGAAAAACAAAGGAACTACTGTTAAAATGTTTATTCCTGAAGCAAATTATGAAGTAATTAGCAATGAAAATATTCCGGTTGATGATCTCTATATATCAAATGAGATATTAAAAGAGAGTGGGATAGAGGTATTAATTGTCGAGGATGATGAGTTTAATGCTCTGGTATTGGGGGAAATATTGACCAAGATCAGTAATCCTGTTGTGGCAAAAGACGGTTTTGAAGCGTTGCAGATTGTTGATGAGTATTATAATTCTGGTAAAAAGTTTAATATTATGCTGATAGATATTAATCTTCCTGGAAATATTGATGGGATAGAGCTAATGACCAGAATTAGAAAAAAATATGAAGAATATAAAGATATTCCATTTATTGCTCAAACTGCATATGCTATGAGTAAAGATCGTGAAAAACTTTTGAGTTCAGGTTTTGATGATTATCTTGCAAAACCAATAGATAACGATGAACTGCTTGTAATTATAAAAAGTAAATTGGTTTAGAAAAAATCATAATATACTTCCATATATTTTTATAAATCTTTCAGCCTTCTTTTTTACTTTTGCTCTTGGATTGTTCAACTGGCGTTTTACAAATGCTAATATCTTCTTTTTATCCTTTACTTTTTCAATGATTTTTTCAAATGTATCAATTGCTTCACCGGCTATAACGTTGTTGCACTCAGGTGATATTTTTCCCTTATTGTAATATTTTGCTTTTTCAAGTTTCAGAATTTCATCAACAATTCTGGAAATCAGAACTGGTTTTGTATCAGCGATTTTCCAAGAATTTCCAATAACATTAGCTGCTGAAATCATAACACTAGCGGTTATTAGTGAGAAATATTTTGCAAATATTTTATCAAATTGATTTTCGGAATCTACAACTGCCAGATTTGATAGTGTAATTATCGCACCCCATTTGATAAAACTGTTGTCAGAATCAAGCAGTTTAACGAAGAAACCGAAGTAAGGGTATATCAGGTTAGGGTGTTTTTCACTAATGAGACGAAGTACTTTTTCTGATGTAAACTTGATGCTGCTTTTTTCAGTTTCAATAATATTAATATGAATTTCAATTTGCTTGTTGTCAATTAAAGCTTGATTTATCAATATATTTATACTGATTTTATCTCTGATCTGATTGATTATTTCTGCCTGTTCCATTTTATATTTTTTATAAACAAAGCTATAAAAATTTAATGATTTAACCGAGTTCGGGACATCAAATGGTTAAAATATCAGTTATATTACGAACATAGGGGCTAACTAAAATAAGCTATCAATTTAATTATTTTGATAATGGTTTAGTTAAAATTATTTATTATTTTTGGTATAATTTGAAAAGTAGTAATATTGTACATTCGAAAGCAACTTGTTATAATATGTTTTTGTACAATAATTTTTTGTTACAATTTACTTAAATTTACATGTGACTGACGAGGCGAAGCTGTGTAAAGCCGGCCGGAAAAAACATCACATAACGCTGATAATAAAGGCAATGGATTTGTAAAATATTGCCGGAAAAAAATCAAAAAATCGTATCAATTTCTTTAAAAAATTCAAGTAAATTAAATTTCATTTATAGCACATATACATCCAATATGAAAAATAACTACTATAGTTTGGGGTTACTATAATAGAAGTAAAATGTAGAATGTAGAATTTTCAATTTAGAATGTAGAATTTTCAATGAAGAATGTAGATTTTCTTTGGTTCTACATTGGATATTCTTCATTCTATATTGTACATTTATGAACATAAACAGAATCACAGCTAATGAAAAATAATTTAGGATGCAGAACGCTTAATGAAGAATGTAGATTTTCTTTGGTTCTACATTGGATATTCTTTATTCTATATTCTACATTTTTTTGTCATGACAGTAGAGAAAAAGATAATATACCCGAACAATTACAAATAACTACTATAAAATATGATTAGAATCAGTAAAATAATTCACAGAGATCAAGAGAGATTAAAGCTTGATTTTCCTTATGATGTAAATATTTCAGAAAAAATCAATAAAAAACTGAATGGTTTATGGAGTAAAACGCACAAAGCCTGGCATGTTCCATATACAGAAGAAGTGCTTGAGGAATTAAAAGAAATGTTTCAAGATATCGTTTTTGATGAAAATATTGAAAAAAAAGTTAAAGTATACAATACTAAAACTGATGCTACAAATCACTACGAAGAAAAAGCAAATTTACACAAGAAAATTTATGACAGGAATATAATTAAAATAGAAGTGATTGGCAGAAAAATTATTCTTAAAATGCCAAAGAATGATGCAGATGTGAAATTTGTCAACACATTGAAGTACAGCAAATGGGATAGTCGCATGTTTTGTTGGGAAATACCTAATTATCCGGGCAATCTGGATTTAATAAATGATTATTTTAAAGACAGAATTGATGAATTGATAATTCATGAAAATTTCGATATTAGTATAAATAATGAGACCCGAACTGTTGGGAAAAAAGAGCTTATAATAATAAAAACACAAACAGGAAGATTGAAGCTGATCTTTGGTTTTGAAAACGATTTGCGAAAGTTAATAAAATCATATCCTTACAATAGCTGGGATGCAAAAAACAAATGGTGGACAATTCCTTTCTCTGAGAAATACCTGAATGAGATACGATCATTTGCACTTGAAGCAGGGATGAAAGTTAGTTTTGAAGAAGAGAAAAAGGGCAGTGAAGGTTTAAAAAGAGTAAGTGCTTTTGATATACCAAATTACAGGGAATGTCCTGAAGAGATGATTTTGAAGTTAAAAGAATTACGTTATAGTGAAAATACAATAAAAACCTACAAAGGTTTATTTGAAGAGTTTATAAATTATTATCACAAATTTGATATTGATAAAATTGAAGAACCTCAGATTATTAGTTTTTTACGTTTTCTGGTTATGGAGCGAAAAGTTTCTACATCATATCAAAATCAATCAATTAATTCGATAAAATTTTATTATGAAAAGGTGCTTGGCGGACAGCGAAAGTTTTATTTTATAGAAAGACCCAGAACGGAGCGGACCTTACCTACTGTTTTAAATAAAGATGAAGTAATACGGTTGTTTAAAAGTGTAGATAATATTAAACACAAATGCATGTTGATGATTGCATATTCAGCGGGTTTGAGGCTGGGCGAAATTCTTCGTTTACGAATTATAGATATAGACAGAGAGCGGATGCAAATTCGGGTAGAGCAGAGTAAAGGTAAAAAGGACAGATATACAAAGCTTTCTGAAAAATTTATTGTAGTGTTAGATGAGTATATTGAAGAATATCATCCTAAAGATTTATTGATTGAAGGAGCCACCGGGGGGAATTATTCCCCAGGTAGTTTACAGAATATAATAAAGGCAATTGCGCAAAAAGCAGGGATACAAAAGCGCACCACTATGAATACTCTAAGGCATACTTTTGGAACTCACTGTTTAGAGGATGGTATTGATCTCAGGTATATACAAAGCATGATGGGGCATTACAGCAGTAAGACAACGGAAATATACACACATATAACGACAAGGGGATTTGATCAGTTAAGAAGTCCGTTAGATAATTTGGATATTTAGAAATAATTGTATATTTCGTCTGGAATTAATAATTTTTTTTGTAAGTTTGTTAAATAATAAAAGAAATATGCATAGTAGTTATTTATTCCTTGATAGACAAATGACAGGACAAATCAGATTTTCGCAAATAATTATGAAGATAATCAATGGGTTAATAAAAAACAGGGGGTATATACAATAAGAATATAACTATCATTTGATAGTTACACATACGTTACCGCCAATGCTAAAAAAAAAGATACAGATATGAAAGAAAAGATTGAAATAGAGAATTTCATATTAAAAGAAATGACACGGCTTGATTATGCAAGTAAGTCAATAGGAATTTATCAAAACTGTATCGTAAAGTTCAGCGAATTTTACAATGATAGAGAATTAGAGGACATAACATTCGAGGAGATAAAAGCATTCTTCAAACACTTACAAACAGACCGATTAAAAATTTCCGCATCAGCAATCAATCAATATTTTCATTCTCTTATTTTACTTTACAACAAAGTATGGAATAAAGAGTTTGATTTTGAATCCATTGAAA